>CBDUKY010000035.1:0-13368 GCA_965367925.1 uncultured Pseudomonadales bacterium
GCATCAGGGCTTGCGCCGATACGACACGCGACACCAGCCCAATTTCCTTCGCTGTTGTCGCATCGATTACCTCTCCGGTAAATAGTAATTCCGCCGCCTTCTCTCGACCCACAAGCTGTGCAAGACGACCGAGGCCCGGCGCATCACAACAGAGGCCACGAACAACAAATAGCTCACCAAATTTTGCTTCATTCGCCGCGACACGAATATCAGCCATCAGGGCGAGTTCCATCCCCCAGCCGACAGCGGCACCGTTTACCGCTGCAATGATTGGAATATCCGTGTGCAATAACGCATCCGCAAGTGGTGTTAAGCCACCGGTTTGCTTTGATCTCTCTATAGATTCTGCAGGTGGCGGGTTTTTACTACCAAGAATGTTTTTAACATCATCACCAGCGCAAAAGGCGCGGCCTTCAGCCGTAATGATAAGTACTCTGGCCTCACTTCCTCGAACCAGATCCTCAATTTGTAGATAGGAATCATAGGTAAGGGAATTCATCGCCTCAGGTCGATTGAGCTTAATAACCCCTATGTGATCAGATTCTTCATACAATACGATGTCGTCCACTACGCCTGCCTCCTGTTTCACAATCATTTTCAATATAACCCGCCATAACGGCTTTAGCAGCAAGAACCCCTGCCCACCGGCAGAGAAACCCGGTTTATCTGTATTGAACCGGCATTTTTCGATTGACGTTAACGTCAACGTTACTTTACGATTCTTTCCTTATGGCCAGACAATATTCCATCCGCGATCTATCCCAGGAGTTCGATGTCACGACACGAACCCTGAGATTCTATGAAGAAAAGGGTCTGCTCTCACCGACCCGCAATGGCCAAAGCCGAATCTACTCCGCCGCTGACCGTGCACGACTTATTCTTATACTGCGGGGTAAAACGCTTGGGCTATCACTAGAACAAAGCGCAGACTTGATCGCGATGTACGATCCAGACTCTAACAATAAGAAACAACTAGAAGCACTGATTGAAAAAATCAGACTCAGAAGACAGCAACTCGAAGCACAAAAAGAAGAGCTTGAACAGATGATTGTCGATCTTGAAGCTTGGGAACAACGCAGCCTCGCCGCCATGCAAGAGACACGAACAAAAGAAGCGAACTAACCAACTATTTATCTAAGGGAGATATTCATGAATACATCTTATGCGATGCTCGATCACGGCCTCGGTGAAGATCTGGATATGTTGCGCGATGTGGTTTACAAATTCGCCCAGGCAGAAATTGCACCGCGTGCTGCAGATATAGATCGTAATAATGAATTCCCCACTGACCTCGGGCGAAAAATGGGTGACCTCGGCATTCTCGGCATCACCGTGGCCGAGGAATTTGGTGGCAGCAATATGGGTTATCTTGCCCATGTTGTCGCGATGGAAGAAATCAGTCGTGCTTCTGCATCTGTTGGTCTGTCCTACGGTGCTCACTCAAACCTATGCGTGAATCAAATTCACAAAAATGGTACTGCCGAACAAAAAGCCACCTACCTGCCAAAGCTCTGTTCTGGTGAACATATCGGTGCACTGGCCATGTCAGAGCCAGGTGCAGGTTCTGATGTTGTTAGCATGAAGCTTAAAGCTGAAAAGAAAGGCGATGTTTACGTCTTAAATGGTAACAAGATGTGGATCACAAACGGTCCAGATGCAGACACCTATGTGATCTACGCCAAGACTGACAGTAACGCTGGTTCGCGCGGTATGACCGCATTTATTGTCGAACGCGGCTTTGCCGGTTTTACCCAGGCACAAAAACTCGACAAGCTAGGTATGCGTGGCTCTAACACTTGCGAGCTAATTTTTGAAGATTGCGAGGTGCCAGCAACTAACGTCCTTGGCCGTGAGGGCGAAGGCGTTCGAGTACTTATGTCCGGGTTAGATTTTGAACGAACCGTCCTCTCCGGTGGTCCAGTCGGCATCATGCAAGCCTGCATGGATATCGTTGTACCCTACGTACACGAACGGAAGCAGTTTGGTCAGGCAATCGGCGAATTCCAGCTAATGCAAGGCAAACTCGCAGATATGTATACAACACTCAATGCAAGTCGGGCCTATTTGTATGCGGTGGCACGAGCCTGTGATCGTGGTCTGGAAAGCCGCAAGGATGCCGCAGCGGTAATTCTTTATACAGCTGAACAAGCAACCCAGTGCGCATTGCAGGCAATCCAGGCGCTCGGTGGCAATGGCTATATCAATGATTACGCCACAGGCCGTCTGCTTCGTGATGCCAAGCTCTATGAAATTGGCGCAGGCACATCTGAAATCCGCCGCATGCTAATTGGCCGTGAACTATTTTCAGAGGCGGGCTAGATGATGACTGGTATCGGAACTTCTGTGATAAAAACCAACCTTAATTCACGCTCAAAAGAATTCCTTGAGAACACGGAGCATATGCAGCACCTGGTTGCTGACCTTCAAGCCCTGGTTGAACAAATCAAACAAGGCGGTGGCGAGCGATATCAGGCGCGTCATATTGCCCGTGGCAAACTGTTACCACGTGATCGAATAGATGCACTGATTGATCCTGGTTCTTCCTTTTTAGAATTTTCCCAGCTTGCTGCACACAACATGTATGGAAAAGATCATGTACCTGCCGCAGGTATTATCACTGGTATCGGGCGAGTGAATGGTCAGGAATGTGTCATTGTTGTGAACGACGCGACCGTCAAAGGCGGCACCTACTATCCTGTCACTGTAAAGAAACACTTACGCGCGCAAGAGATCGCCGAGGTAAACCATCTACCTTGTATCTATCTCGTTGATTCAGGTGGTGCCAACCTGCCGAATCAAGATGAAGTCTTTCCCGACAAGCATCACTTTGGCCGCATCTTTTTTAATCAGGCCAATATGTCAGCGCAAAATATACCGCAGATCGCAGTGGTCATGGGTTCCTGTACAGCAGGTGGCGCTTATGTCCCTGCCATGGCGGATGAATCGATCATTGTTAAAAATCAAGGAACAATATTTCTTGCTGGCCCTCCCCTTGTAAAGATGGCAACCGGCGAAGAAGTAAGTGCAGAAGATCTTGGTGGTGCCGATGTGCATTCAAGAGCCTCCGGCGTCACCGATCATTACGCGAGAAATGATCACCATGCATTGCAACTTGCCAGACAAGCTGTCTCAAGACTTAACAGGGTGAAACCTGTTTCTCTTGATGTGACGGATGTGGTGGAACCCTTATATCCCGCAAGCGATCTGCTCGGCATCGTGCCTAAGAATGTCCGCCAACCTTATGATGTACGGGAGATTATCGCGCGCATTGTTGATGGTTCTGAATTCGATGAATTTAAAGCACTTTACGGCGCGACACTTGTGTGCGGATTTTCAAGGCTTTATGGCTATCCTGTCGGCATTGTTGCTAACAATGGCGTTTTGTTTAGTGAATCAGCACAAAAGGGTGCGCATTTTATTGAGCTATGTGCGCAGCGAAAAATACCGCTGATTTTCTTGCAGAACATCACGGGCTTTATGGTTGGTCAACAATATGAGGCTGGCGGCATTGCAAAACATGGTGCAAAGATGGTGACGGCAGTTGCTTGTGCAAAGGTACCCAGGCTGACTTTAATCATCGGCAATTCATATGGTGCAGGTAACTATGGCATGTGTGGTCGCGCCTATGACCCGAACTTTCTGTTTATGTGGCCAAACGCACGGATCTCTGTGATGGGTGGTGAACAGGCGGCCGGTGTACTGGCTCAGGTTAAACGCACTCAAATTGAAAATGCCGGTGACGACTGGTCGGAGGCAGACGAACAAGCTTTTAAACAGCCCATTATTGATAACTTCGATCACCAGGGTCACCCCTACTACGCGAGCGCGAGGCTCTGGGATGACGGGGTTATTGATCCAACGGATACTCGTCGCGTGCTTGGATTAGCGCTTTCTGCATCATTAAACAAACCGATTCCCGAAACTCGGTTTGGTGTCTTCCGGATGTAAGCGAGCGAATAATTCCTAACAATCGTACAACAGTGGCTAAAAATATTTGATCAGGGATGGGAATTTCAAAACAGGAACCCGCTAGATGCTTCAGAAAATACTAATTGCAAACCGTGGCGAGATCGCTTGCCGGGTTATGCGGACTGCCAGAAAACTCGGTATCAGCACCGTCGCCGTATTTTCTGACGCAGACGTAAATGCGCTCCATGTCCAGATGGCCGATGAGGCTGTGCATATTGGTGGCTCATCACCAGCAGATTCCTATCTGGTCATGGAAAAGATTATTCAAGCTGCTATCAAAACGGGTAGCGATGGCATTCACCCTGGCTATGGATTCCTGTCAGAAAATGCTGCTTTCAGCGAACTCTGTGCAAAAAATAATATTCTGTTCATTGGTCCGCCCACCCATGCCATCGAAGCCATGGGTTCAAAATCTGCCGCAAAACAAATCATGGACGAGGCCGGTGTACCACTATTACCTGGCTATCACGGTGACGATCAGGCACCAGAAAAATTAAAAGCAGCCGCCAGTGAAATTGGCTATCCCGTACTGCTTAAGGCTGTATCAGGTGGCGGCGGGAAAGGGATGCGTCAGGTCAGTGACCCGAATGATTTTGATGAGGCACTGCAAGCGGCTAAACGTGAAGCCTTATCAAGTTTTGGTGATGATTCTATGCTGGTCGAAAAGTTTCTCGAAGAACCCAGACACGTCGAGGTACAGGTCTTTTGTGACACCCTGGGCAACGGTGTGTATCTGTTTGAACGGGACTGTTCTGTTCAACGCCGTCACCAAAAAATTCTTGAAGAAGCACCTGCACCCGGCCTATCCGATGAGATCCGCCAAAAAATGGGTGAGGCAGCACTAAAGGCTGCATCAGCGGTTCAATATGTCGGTGCTGGCACTATCGAATTTTTGCTAAACAAGAACGGCGACTTTTACTTTATGGAGATGAACACAAGACTTCAGGTCGAGCATCCTGTCACCGAGTTAATCACCGGTCAGGACCTTGTCGAATGGCAGATAATCGTTGCTAATGGTGAAGCACTACCTTGTAGCCAATCAGAATTACAGATCACTGGTCACGCTATCGAAGCCAGAATCTATGCAGAAGACCCAGGCAATGAATTCCTGCCAGCAGCAGGAAAATTAACCTGGCTAGAACAACCCGCAGAATCAAACTATGTTCGAGTCGATACAGGTGTTGTGGAAGGTGATGAAGTTGGGGTCTTCTATGATCCAATGATCGCAAAACTAATTGTCTGGGATCACGATCGGAAGCGTGCATTGCAGCGTCTTGAGCGAGCGCTTCGAGCCTATCGGATTGTTGGCGTCAAAACGAACATTGATTTTTTGCGGCGAGTCACCCTGCATCCAGCCTTCGTTAGCGAAGCACTCAGCACAGACTTTATCGCCCGTAATCAGGAAACACTTTTTCAAGCTGACAGTCAGAACATTGACACACTGGCAGTGATTGCAGGGCTATATCTGACGCTTTCGCGGCAAGTGCAACCAGCAGCTAACACCGACAGGACATCCCCCTGGCATTTGCTTGATTACTGGCGGATGAACGCACCAGCGAGACACACGGAAGTACTAACAATTGGTGACAAGGACTATGAAGTTCAGATCGAGCAGTCATCTTCTGATCACTACCTGATTAGTCTGGGAGACACTGCATTTTCAGTTACCGGCACCCTCTCCGGCAATGAGCTCGTCATCAATATAGACGGGCACCGACAAAAGGCACTGGTACTTCGCCAGGAGCATTCCCAGGCAATCACGATATTTTCTGATCTGGAAACGGCGACCTTCGTGCCAAAGATTGATGACATTGGTGAGGCATCGGAGCTGACAAATGGATTAGGATTTAAAGCACCAATGAACGGTACGGTCGTCGAAATTCTCGTGAAAACAGGTGAAACAGTTGCTGCCGGTGACATTCTGGTCATAATGGAAGCTATGAAAATGGAACATGCCATCAAAGCACCAACAGATGGCGTAGTAAGCGAAATCTTCTACACTCAAGGTGATCTCGTAGATGGTGGCGTTGATCTGCTTACTTTTGAAGCTAAAGGCGAAGCATGATGAATAACAGCATAACCGATGTTCGTATTGTTGAAGTGGGCCCAAGAGATGGACTACAAAACGAGGCAACCATTGTTTCAGTTGCCGATCGAATCGAACTCGTAAATCGTCTCATTGAAGCGGGATTCGACTGCATTGAAGCGGGAAGCTTTGTCTCACCAAAGTGGATACCACAAATGGAAGCAAGCCATGAGGTATTCAAAGGTGTCAATCGCAAGGACACAACCCGACTGGCTTGCCTCACACCAAATATGAAAGGTCTCGAGAATGCCCTTGCGGCTGGTGTCGACGAGATCGCAGTCTTTGCTTCTGCAACCGAAGCATTTTCTCAGAAAAATATAAACTGCAGCATCGAAGAAAGCATCGAACGTTTTAAGCCGCTCATGGTAGAAGCAAAAAAACATGACTTACCTGTTAGAGGCTATGTGTCCTGTGTAGTTGGTTGCCCCTATGAAGGTGAGGTTAGTCCGGAACAGGTTACCGAGGTTGCAAGCGCACTATTTGATCTCGGTTGTTATGAAGTATCCCTTGGAGACACGATTGGGGTTGGTACACCTGGCAGCATCGGCAAGATGTTCGAGGTTTTGCTAAAAACACATGATCCAAAACTGCTGGCCCTACATAGTCATGACACCTATGGTCAAGCGCTCGCCAATATTCACACAGCGCTTCAATACGACATCCGTGTTTTCGATAGCTGTATTGCTGGCCTTGGTGGTTGTCCCTACGCAAAGGGTGCAAGTGGCAATGTCGCCACAGAGGATCTTCTCTATATGCTTCAAGGTATGGGCATTGCAACCGGCATTGATCTGGAGAAGACCATCGAAGCTGGGAAGTTCATTGCCTGGAAGATTGGCCGACCTAATTTGTCTAAAGTTTCGCAGGCACTTAGCGCCCAGTCATGATGCCCTTATGGAACCCGGCTACAGATCGAATAGCCAACAGCCAGATGACCCGCTTCCAACAATTTGTTGAGGAACGGTATAACAAGACGTTCAACAACTATGCTGCTTTGCATGCCTGGTCGATAACTGAGATAGATGACTTCTGGTCAAGCGTCTGGGAATTCTGTGGTGTAAAAGCAAACAAACCTTATCAGCAGGTGACAACAGATCTGGACCAGTTTCCTGGCACCAGATGGTTTGCAGGTAGCGAATTGAATTTCGCTGAAAATCTGCTGGCATATAAAGACGATCAACTTGCCATTGTCAGCCTACTCGAAAACGGCCAGCGAACTAGTTACACCTATGCAGAGCTCTGGCAGCAAGTGGAGAAACTTGCAGCCGCCATGCGTCATCATGGTATCCAGCCTGGGGACAGGGTTGCAGCTTTGATGCCTAACGTGGCACAAACCATCATTGCCATGTTAGCGACCACCAGCATTGGTGCTATCTGGTCCTCCTGCTCCCCTGATTTTGGTATCAATGGTGCATGTGATCGGTTTGGTCAGATTGAACCAGAAATTTTATTTGCCTGTGCTTCCTACATCTATAACGGCAAAGAAATTGATTGTCTTGATAAGGTTTCAGCCATCCAGAAAAATATCCCGAGCATTGAGATCACACTTATCGTGCCAATCATAACCAGTGATGTGCAGGCAGACCTATCCAATTTCGAGCGAACGCAATTCTTACCCGACTTCATCAATGATAAGCAGATCAAGGAGCGCCCCCTGTCATTTGCTTCTCTGCCCTTTGATCATCCGCTCTATATTATGTATTCCAGTGGAACCACTGGCATCCCAAAATGTATTGTTCACGGTGCAGGTGGGACGCTCATTCAGCATCTGAAAGAACACAAGTTACACACGGATGTCTCAAGAGCAGACAAGCTGTTTTACTTTACAACCTGCGGTTGGATGATGTGGAATTGGCTCGTATCAGGGTTAAGCACGGGCTGTACCCTTGTGTTGTACGATGGTTCACCCTTCGCTAACGACGGTAATGTGTTACTCGATGCCATTGATGACGAGGGCATTACCATATTTGGTACAAGCGCCAGGTATATCGCCGGTCTTGAGAAGCAAGGATTAAAACCCCGGTCATCTCATAAGCTAACAACCTTAAAAACCATACTCTCAACGGGATCACCCTTGAGTGAGGCAAGCTACGAGTTTGTCTATCGAGATTTTAAAGCTGACGTCTGTCTATCTTCTATTTCTGGCGGAACCGACATTATCTCTTGTTTTATGCCTGGCAATCCAAACCTGCCGGTTTATAGCGGCGAAATACAATGTCTCGGCCTCGGTATGGCTGTGGAATTCTGGAATCAAGACAACTCGCCAGTCATCAATGAGACCGGGGAACTGGTATGCGTCAAACCCTTTCCATCGACACCGATTGGATTCTGGCAGGACCCGACAAATGAAAAATTTCTCAAAGCCTATTTTCAAAAGCATCCTGGCGTCTGGACCCACGGTGACTATGGCGCACTAACTGATCATGGCGGTGTCATCATCCAGGGTCGCAGCGATGCTGTATTAAACCCTTCAGGTGTACGTATTGGTACAGCAGAAATCTATCGCCAGGTTGAAACCATTGCTTCAGTTGTCGATTGCATTGCCGTTGGACAGGAATGGCAAGATGACGAGCGGGTAATTTTGTTTGTTGTGCTAAAGCCTGGCGTTTTGCTCGATGATCAGTTGATTGAAACCATTAAATTCACAATCCGTCGCAACACGACACCAAGGCATGTACCAGCGAAAATCATTCAGGTTACTGACATCCCGCGCACCATCAGCGGTAAAATCGTTGAGCTTGCTGTGAGAAATGTGATTCATGGTAAGCCGGTAGAAAATACCGATGCGCTGGCAAACCCTGACGCACTTGACCTATTTACAAACCTGCCTGAATTGCAGACCTAGATAATTCGCCATAATCAACCCTATTCCGGCCAAGTCCGGCAGTCAAACTCGCCTGTACTCAGCCACCTAATTTGATCTAATCGCCTCGTCAAGTCTTTGCAAGCGTTCGATCAGCCCTCATACTTGCACCCTCCCCAAACATGATGGAATAGAAGATGGCAAAGCGGGTTTATCTCTTCAACGAAGGTAGCAAAGATGATCGCGACCTACTCGGCGGCAAAGGCGCCAATCTCTGTGAGATGACTCGAATGGGCTTACCGGTACCCTTTGGGTTTGTCATTACTACCCCGACATGTAGAGAATTTTTTCAGGCAGGCAACAAGCTTCCACGCCAATTACAGACAGAATACAACGTTGCTCTGGGACTAGTGGAGGAAAAAATGGCCGCCGGGTTCGGTGATCCTGAAAATCCACTCCTCTTTTCTGTTCGCTCCGGTGCACCAGTCTCTATGCCCGGTATGATGAATACGATATTGAACCTTGGCATGAATGATCAGATTGTCGAGGGACTGGCCAAAAAAACTGGCAACCCCCGATTCGCCTGGGATTCCTACCGTCGCTTTATCCAGATGTTTGCCGATGTGGTACTCGGTGTTGACGGTGAACAGTTTGAACATGAACTCAGTCGCTATAAACGAGAAAATAATAAGACCCTGGATACCGAAATGACTGCCGAGGATTGGCAAAAAATTGTCAGCATCTATAAAACCCTGGTTGAATTCCCCCAGGACCCAATGACCCAGCTTAAACAAGCGATTGAGGCTGTGTTCTTATCCTGGAACACACCGCGGGCAATTTTTTACAGAGAAATGCACAACATTCCAGAATCGTTAGGAACCGCAGTCTGCGTTCAGGCAATGGTATTTGGTAACTTCGGTGATGATTCCGGTTCTGGTGTAGCATTTACTCGTAATCCATCAACGGGCGAAAAAATATTCTTTGGCGAATTCTTAATCAATGCTGCCGGTGAAGATGTGGTTGCCGGTATTCGGACACCTGAACCCATCAGCGAGCTAAAAACAAAAATGCCCGCTGTTTACGATGAACTGTTCACCACGCAAAAACTACTCGAAGATCACTACCATGATATGCAAGACATGGAGTTCACGGTTCAGGAAGGCCGTTTCTATATGTTGCAAACCCGAAGTGGTAAACGCACCGGACGCGCATCAATCAAAATTGCCGTGGAAATGGTTCGTGAAGGTTTGATCGATGAGAAGGAAGCGCTCATGCGTGTTTCTCCAGAACACGTGGAATCCTTTTTGCACCCCATGGTCGATCCGGCCCAGAAGAAGGACATTGTTGCAACCGGATTACCTGCAAGCCCAGGCGGTGCAACGGGTCATGTTGTGTTTTCTGCTGACGAGGCAGTAAAGGTTGGCGCAACTGGAAAACCAGTGGTACTTGTTCGCCGCGAAACAACGCCAGAAGATATCCACGGTATGAAAGTTGCGGAGGGAATATTGACGGAACTAGGCGGTATGACATCCCATGCAGCGGTAGTTGCAAGAGGCATGGGGGTTTGTGCAATTACCGGCTGTGATTCCCTGACCCTGGACTATGAGGCGGGCACTGTGACCACAAACGACGGTATCGAGATAAAGCGCGGTGACATTATCACCCTCGATGGTTCTACCGGCGACGTGATGCTCGGTGATATACCCAAAACCGAGGCTTCTTCCAGTGATGACTTTAGAACCTTACTATCCTGGGCAGATAAATATAGACGGCTTCGTGTTCGCGCCAATGCAGAAACCCCCGAAGATGCCGCCAAGGCAAGAGAACTGGGCGCAGAGGGTATTGGGCTTTGCCGTACAGAACATATGTTCTTCCAGGCTGACAGAATTGATTTGATGCGAGGTATGATTCTCGCAGAAAACAAAGAGGAAAAGCAGGGTTACCTGGACAAGCTGTTCGATTTTCAACGCGACGACATGCGCAAGTTGTTTGAAGTCATGCATGGCTTACCAGTGACAATTCGTTTACTAGACCCACCCTTACACGAATTTCTACCTCATGATGAAGCCGACCTTGAATCACTCGCATCACGACTAGGTAAATCAACGGAAGTCGTCAGAGAAGCTGCGCGCAACCTGGCAGAAGTGAACCCTATGCTAGGCTTTAGAGGTTGTCGTTTGTCGATTGTCCATCCAGAAATCACAAAAATGCAAGTACGAGCCATCATCAGTGCTGCAATCGATGCAAAGCAGGCAGGACACAATCCTTATCCGGAAATCATGATTCCACTTGTTATCAACGTCCGTGAAATTCGATTCATTACCGAAATCATCGAGGCAGGCATTCTTGAAATCATGGAAGAGCGACGAGTCTCTGTGCCCTATAAGATTGGCACCATGATGGAAACACCCCGGGCTTGCCTTGGTGCAGGGCGACTCGCTCCCACGGTTGAGTTTATGAGCTTTGGTACTAACGACCTTACCCAGATGACCTATGGATTCTCTCGTGATGATGTTGGCAAGTTCGTCCCCTCCTACCTTGAGAAGAAGCTCATTGAAACCGACCCATTTGTTTCCCTGGACCAACGGGCTGTCGGTCGCCTAATGAAAATGGCGATCAGTGATAGCAGTGAGAAAAAAGCAGGTATCAAGTATGGTATCTGCGGCGAACATGGTGGCGATCCGGTATCTATACAGTTTTTCCACGAGATCGGTTTGGACTATGTCAGTTGCAGCCCTTATCGAGTGCCCGTAGCGAGAATTGCCGCAGCACAAGCCAACGTGCGTGAAAGCGAATAAACCGAGACCCTATTTAGAGCAGTCTAATCGAGTTTTTAATCAACGGAGAATGAAGTATGGAAATCAAAGGTAGCAACGCAATATTTGTCGGTGGCGCATCAGGCATGTGCCGTGCAACGGCAGTTAGATTTGCGGCACAAGGTGGCAATGTCGCAATTTTAGACCTTGAGAGTTCTGACGGTGCAAACACTGCCGCTGAACTCGGCGGCAAGTTTTACCCCTGCAATGTGATGGACTTTGACGGTATGGCGACAGTCATTGGCGAAGCTGTCGCCGACCTTGGCAGCCTACACTTTATGGTTAACACTGCTGGTGGTGGCGCTGCTCAAAAGACAGTAAAAAGGGACGGCGTTAGACATTCGTTAGATGATTTCCGTCGAGTTATCGACCTTAACCTGATTGGCTCATTCAACATTAATTCCATCGCCGCGGAACATATGCAAAAGAATGAACCTAACGAATCTGGTGAAAGAGGCGTCATGATCAACACTGCATCCATTGCTGCCTTTGAAGGCCAAATTGGTCAGGTAGCCTACACCGCGGCAAAAGGTGGAATCGCCGCAATGACCCTTACCATGGCCCGGGACCTTGGTAGCCTCGGCATTCGATGCATGACCATTGCACCAAGCCTGTTTGATACTGGTTTAACTGCCGGTATTCCTGATGAGGCATCACAGAATATGACCAAAGGTGCAGCCTTCCCACGCCGTATGGGCAAGCCAGATGAATTCGCAATCATGGCAATTGCCATCTACGAATGCGCTATGATGAACGGCTCAACTATGCGGGTTGACGGTGGTCAGCGATTCGGACCACGATAAGCAACCGCTACCTTAAGACACTGGTAGCGAATTACTAACGTATTATTGTGAGGTAGGTTACCCATCAACCTGCCTCACAATTTCTTCGCTACAGGTACTCAGAATGACAATTGTTGATTTCGATCAAGCCTTTCAGGCCATTGTTGAGCGCCTGGAACCTGGTGCAAAACTTCTTCATCATCAACCGTTAACTGGCGGTGTCTCCGCTCAGATTTATGCGCTTCGGTATAGTTCTAATCAAGGCGAAACCAAAGAAGTCGTTCTGCGACAGCATAGTGCTTCCGAATGGAAACCCCAGGCAACGGATATCACTAAGACGGAGTTTGCGCTCCAGTCCCTACTCTTCCAATCAGGTATTGCCATCCCAGAGCCCTTATTGCTCGATGTCTCTTGCAAGCTACTCGCATCACCTTTTCTCATTATGGCAATGGTCCCCGGCACAACTGTGGTCACTGAAAACCAGCTTGATGGCGCACTTATTCAGATGGCTGACTTTCTGATCGAACTTCACAGTCTGGACGCGGAGAGCTTTAGTCAAATAGATCTACCTGAAAGAGAGGATCCTGTCTCTGAGACCCTTAAGTACCTCCCTGATGATCAAGACATGACATTACTCAAATCAACGATATCTGGCTGGACCGTCTCCCCGGCTAGAAACTCGCTGTTACATGGTGACTTTTGGCCCGGCAATATTCTATGGCAGGCAGGGAAAATTGCCGCGGTCATCGATTGGGAAGACGCTGCAATAGGCTGTCCACTCTCTGACCTTGCCTGCACTCGTGTTGAAATCATGGTGATGTATGGGGAGCAAGCGATGAATACATTTACTGATCGCTATCTAGACGCAATGAATATAAATGCTGCTGATCTCTTGCTCTGGGAAATTTATGTCAG
>CBDUKY010000036.1:0-13095 GCA_965367925.1 uncultured Pseudomonadales bacterium
CAATGGACGTGCTCAGAGCGACTATTCCAGTTGGTACCTTAAGCGGTGCACCGAAGGTCAGGGCATTGGAAATTATTGATGAACTAGAGCCGGAGAAGCGAGGAATCTTTGGTGGTGCAGTTGGCTATCTATCCTGGAATGGCAATATGGATACAGCAATTGCTATCCGCACAGCCATTGTTCAAGACGGTACACTCTATGTTCAAGCTGGTGCCGGGGTGGTTGCGGATTCGATTCCGAAGTTGGAATGGAAGGAAACCATGAATAAGGCCCGCTCGATTTTTCAAGCGGCGGCAATGGCAGAAAATGGTTTGCGTCTTCAATCAGACTCACCCACTGAAACTAATACCAGAGCTGAAAATAGCGATGAGCTAAGAACGGTTGTTGGGACCAGACCGGGAGATGCGTCATGATCCTGATGATTGATAATTACGATTCGTTTACTTACAACATCGTCCAATACCTGGGTGAACTGGGTGAAGAGGTGGTTGTTCGTCGAAACGATGAAATCACACTGGATGAAATTGACACCCTTGGGCCAGACAAGATCGTGATCTCTCCAGGACCATGTACACCAGATGAAGCTGGAATTTCCATGCCGGTTGTTAAAAGGTTTAGCGGCGTGATGCCATTGTTGGGTGTTTGTCTGGGGCATCAAAGTATGGCACAAGCCTTTGGTGGCAAGGTTGTTCGGGCTGCAGAAGTAATGCACGGTAAGACATCGAATATCTATCATAACGGCGAAGGTGTTTTCAAAGATCTACCTAACCCGTTCACCGCGACTAGATATCATTCGTTGGTAGTTGAACGGGAAAGTTTGTCTGATTGTTTTGAGGTAACTGCCTGGACTGAGAAAGATGGTGAATTTGATGCGATTATGGGTATACGGCACCTGAGCATGGCAGTTGAAGGTGTTCAGTTTCATCCTGAATCAATCGTTTCAGCGTATGGACACAAACTACTAGAAAATTTTCTGAATCAGGAGGCATAACAATGCAAATGCCGGAAGCGATTACCAGAGTAGTCGAGGGTCAAAGCCTCTCACGAGATGAAATGCTCGCTATCATGCGGTTGATAATGACGGGCGAGGCAACAGATGCGCAGATTGGTGGGTTTCTCATTGGTTTGCGCATGAAGGGCGAAACTATTGATGAGATAGCAGCCGCAGCGACGATTATGCGTGAACTTGCCGTACCGGTTCATTGCAGTGTGGAAAATCTGGTTGATACCTGTGGTACTGGTGGTAGCGGCTCGAATAAGTTTAATGTATCTACTGCCAGTGCATTTGTTGCAGCAGCAGCGGGCGCAAAGGTTGCAAAACACGGAAATCGCGGTGCGTCGAGCAAAAGTGGCAGTGCAGATGTGTTGGAAGCAGCTGGTGCTGAAATAATGCTAGCACCAGAAGAGGTAGGTCGATGTGTTGATACTGTCGGCGTCGGCTTCCTATTTGCACTTAGTCATCATGGGGCGATGAAACATGCGATTGGCCCCAGGAAAGAGATGATCGCCAGAACCATATTTAATCTCCTTGGACCACTGACGAACCCAGCAGGGGCTACTCGACAACTGCTTGGCGTCTATGACAAGAAGTGGGTCAAGCCACTAGCGGAAGTGCTCGGTGTAATGGGTAGTGAGCATGTGTTAGTTGTTCATTCTCAAGATGGCCTTGATGAGATAAGTATTGCTGCACCCACCTATGTCGCAGAACTGAAGGATGGCTCTGTCAGAGAATATGAAATTTCCCCTGACGACTTTGGGGTTCCAACTGGTTCAATTTCATCGCTTATTATTAGTGACCCGCAGCAAAGTCTAGATCTTGTCCAGAAAGCGCTTACTGGTGAGCATGAGGCCGCAAGCAATATTGTTTGCCTGAATGCTGGCGCAGCAATCTATGTCGCTGGACTTTGTGATAATTTGAAATCTGGTGTGGAAATGGCACAGGATGCTGTTGGCAGTGGGCTTGCCAGCGAGAAGCTGAAGGACTTTGTGGATTTTACTCGCCAACTGGTAGCGACAAAATGACCCCGGATATCCTAAAAAAAATTGTTACAGAAAAGTGGCGTGAGCTTGAGAGTCGTAAGCAAAAAGCGTCGGAACAAGAGATGCAAAAGTTAGCTGGCCAGGCGTCTCCTACCAGAGGGTTCAAGCAGCGCTTACTTTCATTTACCGGGGACAAGCGGCCAGCTGTCATTGCTGAAATCAAAAAGGCATCTCCTTCCAAAGGCATCATCCGGGAAGATTTTGACCCGGTTCAAATTGCAAAGAGCTATGCAACTGCTAATGCTGCCTGTCTTTCAATTCTAACTGATGTCAGTTTTTTTCAAGGTGCCGACACGTTTTTGTCTTCGGCTCGTGAAGCGGTGGACTTGCCAGTTTTGCGTAAGGATTTCACAGTCGATGCGTATCAGGTCTATGAGGCAAGGTCTATTGGCGCTGATTGCATACTGCTGATTGTCAGTATTCTCGATGACAACACCTTGCAAACACTTCACGATCTGGCCCTGTCACTCGGTATGAATGTGCTTGTAGAGGTTCATGACGAGGAGGAGCTTCAACGTGCGTTGAAGATAAAGCCTGACATACTTGGAATTAATAATCGAAATTTAAGAACTTTTGATGTGAGTCTTGAAACAACCTTTTCACTGATGAAGTTGGTGGATCCGTCGACCTTGCTCATAACGGAAAGTGGCATCAGTACGAAAGCAGATGTTGACTTAATGCTCGAACGCGGAATATTTGGCTTTCTAGTTGGTGAAGCGTTTATGCGTCACCCTGATCCCGGCCAAAGATTGCTAGAATTTTTCCCTGGTATGGTTAACTAACTATTAGCGGGTACCGAACACAACCATGGTTTTGCCTTTCACTGAAACCAGACCCTGGTCCTCCAGGGTTTTCAGAACGCGTCCAACCATTTCCCGGGAACAGCCAACATTCCTACCTATTTCTTGACGGGTAATCTTGATTTGCATGCCATCTGGATGGGTCATGGCGTCTGGTTGTTTGCAGAGATCTAGCAGGGTGCGTGCAACCCGGCCAGTTACGTCAAGAAATGCCAGGTCACTGACCTTCTGAGTGGTTTTTGTTAATCGGTCAGCTAGTTGGCTTGCAACATTAAACATGATGCCAGCATCTCGCTGACTTAATTCGACAAATTTCGCGTAACCGAGTTCGGCAACCTCACATTCAGTCTTGGCTTTTACCCAGGCGGTACGAGTACCGCCGAACATGCCCATTTCACCGAAAAAGTCATTTTCGTTTAAGTAGGCGACGATAATCTCGCGACCCTGTTCGTCTTCTATTGAAACCGTCACAGAACCTTTTGTGATGTAGTAAAGCGAGTCGCTTTCCTCACCAGCAAAAATAATTGTTGCGCCTCGTGGGTATTTACGTCGATGTGCGACACTCAGGAATTCATCCATATTGCCGAACTTTGGTACGTTTAGGCTTAGGCTCACCATGTTTTCTTGGTTCGTTTAGTTAGATCAATGATATAGGTTACGTCTCGGCGGCTCGCAAAACAACTGCCTATCTGTAATCCAGCCCTCTAACGTCGGACGAACGGCATCTGTTATTATTAGTCTCTTTGTTTGGGCTGCGTTAAGTATTATGAAAGCAACAGTGAAGTGGATTGAGGATGTGACCTTTCTGGCAGAGTCTGAAAGTGGCCATACGGTTGTAATTGATGGTCCAGCCTCAGCTGGTGGTCGGAATATAGGCATACGGCCTATGGAGCTTGTCTTGCTTGGCGTTGGCGGTTGTACCAGCTTTGACGTTCTAACAATTTTGAAAAAGGCGCGACAACAAGTCACTGATTGTGTTGCCAAAATCGAGGCTGAGCGTGCAGATGAGATACCTAGCGTGTTTACCAGCATACATTTTCATTTTGTAGTCACAGGGCGTCAGTTAAAAGAAGCCCAGGTAAAACGGGCAATAGACTTATCCGCTGAGAAGTATTGCTCTGCGTCGATCATGCTTGGTAAAGCAGGGGTTGAAATTAGCCACGACTATGAAATTGTGGAAGAAGCCTAATGAAGCGACCAGGTAAAACTAATGGTATGCGGCATGTTGCCCTGTTTGTCGACAAATTCTCAGAAACTGAACGATTTTATACCCAATTGATAGGAATGGATGTTGAGTGGCGACCAGATGAGGATAATGTTTATCTGACGAACGGTAACGACAATCTTGCTTTGCACCGGGTGAAATCATCTCTGGAGAGCGGAAAGCTAGATCATATTGGCTTCTTCATTAACGATATTGATGCGATTGACGACTGGTATGCCTTTTTCGGCGCGGAAAATGTCGAGTTGCTGACCGAACCAAAAACACACCGTGACGGGGCGAGAAGTTTTTACTGCAAAGATCCATCTGGGACAAGGGTGCAAATGATCTATCACCCACCAATTGCCGGTGCGGAGCAGTAACAGCCTTGATGCTGAATTAGACCCAGTAGGTGGTTCTGGTCATAAAGCCGGAAATCGCGGTCATAACAGACTTAACTGGTGCTGGAAAATTTACACCACCTTGATTCAAGGCAGTTTCTTTATGGTGAGCTTCGTCTTCTCGCATCTGTTCCAGAATTGAAATCGACTTTTTGTCTTCGCCGGGGATTTTTTCTAGATGTTCATCTAGATGCTTACATACCTGATCTTCCGTTGCAGCGACAAATCCAAGGCTGACCTTATCGCCTAACAAACCCGCGACTGCACCCATGGCAAATGATGATGCGTACCAGATTGGGTTAAGCACACTTACATTTGCGTCCAATTCTTTTAGTCGCGATTCACACCAGGAAAGGTGATCGGTTTCCTCGTTTGCTGCCTTCTGCATCGAATTTGAGACCCGGCCAGAACGAGCGGTTAACGCCTGGCCTTGATAGAGTGCCTGGGCGCAAACCTCACCACAATGATTGACGCGCATCAGTCGTGCGGCTTCTGTCTTTTGTTCGCTAGTTAATTCATCGTCCTCGATATCTAGTGCGGGAGATGGACGTGGTGTTTTGCCAACCGCACCACTGGTAACCCGGAGGGCTTTATCCAGCTCTGTAATAAATCGATCCAACATCTAGCCTAGTCCGAGTAGTTGTCTGCCACCCATGAGGTGTAAATGGATATGGAAAACAGTCTGACCACCTTGTTCATTGCAATTCATCACCAGCCTGTAGCCAGGTTCTGCAAGGTTATGATCTGCCGCAATATTCTTTGCGGTCAGCAACATATGACCCAGTAATTCCGCGTCAACCTCGGTAGCATCATTAATGGTGCTGATATGCTTCCTCGGAACAATAAGTTTGTGGGTCGGTGCCTGGGGATTAATATCACTAAAGGCGATGACCTGATCATCTTCATAAAGAATTTCTGCAGGAATGTCTTTGCTAATAATTTTGCAGAACAAGCAATCACTACTCATAAAAATTCCTATCGTAGAACGTATGCACTAAAACCCTTTTCGTTGAGGATATAGGCTGCAAGTTCAGCGCGTTTGCCGCCATCACAAGCGGTAATATACACAGCGTCGGGCTTTAACTTTTGTAAGTTTTTGCGAAGTAGCAGCAGGGGTACATTAAGTGCACCTTGCATCTTCTTGGCTTCAACTTCTTTCGGGTTACGGACATCGAGAATGTATGTCTTTGGATCTCCAGCTTTCACCATCTCAGCGGCTTCTTCCTGGGTGACAGATTCTAGCACCGGGCGCATGAGCAGGCTTTCAAAGTCAGGTTCTGAAAGTCGCATCAGGGTGCCATTGGTCATCATGGTGACCGTTGCATTTCTTGGCACATCACTAATTAGCGCATCCTGACCAAAGTTATCTCCGGCTTTGAGTTCTGCCTGTAAGGTTGTCTTCTCGCCCACGGTTCTTTCGACCTTTACCTTGCCAGATTGAATAACGTAAAAGTAATCTCCGGGTTCGCCCTGAAGAATTACAACGTCACCAGCATCGTATTTTTGTTCCTCAAATTTGCTGAACAAGGTTTGGATATTTGCAGGTGGAATAAACTCAAATAGTGGTGAACTCAGCAATGTGGACATCCAGTCAACGCCTTCTTCTTCTGGATCAACATGACTTGCTTGAGGGTTGGCACCGACAAAGGTACCAATATCTTCTCGACGGGCTGTGAGGATGCGAGATTCTGCGGTGGAAATAGCGGTTAAACGGTGTGGGCTGTTGTTGTCGATTGGAAATCGCGCGGCGTCGTCTCCAGCCTTTCTGTTCTTTGCTTCAAACTTTTCATCTAGCAAGTCTATGGCGCCAGACAACAACCAGTAAACCAACTCGTCCTCTTCCTGTCGTTTGAAGATCAGTTTGCCTTCTGGGAATTTTGTGATGCGTGTTTTTTCGAGGATATTGGTAAGCTCACCATCAGTCATTTCGCTGAAGGGTACGAACTTCCGGATCAACTCAAGATCGTTACTTTCCATATCTGACCTTTAATGTAGGGCTGCATTATAGAGAACCCCTTGATTCAGGAATAGCATGTTCGGTGAGTTAGTGTCGATTATCTCGCGTCGGAGCGTTCAAAATAGGTAATGCCTTCTGCGTCCAGATGACTCAGCATGGCGTCCATTCTTGCCTGATCTCTGTAAGGACCAAGCAACACAGCAAAGTGTGTCGTGTCATCGGCGAGTCGCTTCTCAATATAGGGTACAAAACCTTGTTTGCTAAGATTCTGTTGCGCCAATTCTGCACCTTCAAGACGGGAGAACAGCCCAAGCTGTATGTGTCGCGCGGGTTCAGGAATATCAATGTCGGGTATGTCTTGCCTGGTCAGGGCGTTGTTATCACTGTCATCTAGTTGGATAAGCTCTGCGGTCGAAAAAGGTGCAGGCTGCATTTTGTCAGCTGTCGTGAGGCGAGAAAATAAGAGTATGGCCAGCACGATAAAGCTCGCGCCAATCCACTGTTTCCACTCAAACCAGGGGTTTTTGTCCCTGCGGTTCTGGCCAGGGTCGGTGCTATCTGGTCTCGATATTGGTGCCGTGGCCATGGCGTTGGAACGGGGGGCGTTGGAACGAGGATTTCTCTGGGTTTCATCACCTGAGGCAGTATAGGCTTCTCTATTGCTGGTAGTCAGCGGCACATGGGTGCTGTCGGTAATATCTTCTGGCACGTGGGTATCATGCTCATTACGCCCGGCCGTTTTAGAGGCTGAAATGACAATGACAGTGATGTTGTCTTTACCGCCACCTGCCAGGGCAGCCTGGATAAGTTCGTCCACCAGTTGCTGATCTGGTGCATCCTGAGCGAGAATCGCAGCAATATTGTCATTGCTAACACAGTCGGTTAGACCATCACTGCAGAGCAGGATTTTTTGGCCAGATTTCCATTTTTCGCTAATACTGTCGGCCCGGACGGTTTCTAATTCTTGTACACCAAGAGCGCGTGTAACCGCATTTTTTCTAGGGTCGAATTCTGCTTCTTCTCTGGTAATTTCACCCTGATCAATCAGCGACTGGATAAGCGAATGATCCGTCGTCAGTTGTGAAATACTATTGTTCTCATATAAGTAGGCCCGTGAATCTCCTACCCAGAATACATTGTAGAGACTGCCCTGGGACAATAGCAGAACGATAGTGGTCCCCATATTGGTGCCCATCGCTTCCGCGTCCGCATATTCTTTGATGCGTTTGTGGGCTAGCTCGATTGCCTGGTTAATACCATGGCCATCGCGAACCTGGGTTGCGACCGTATAGGTCGATATTGCGGACGCGACTTCGCCAAAGCCCAGCCCGCCCATTCCATCTGCAACGATCCAAAGATCTTTCGCAGGATCACAGACATAGCTGTCTTCGTTATTGTCTCTTAAATTTCCGACATGGGTGCCGGCGCCAAACTCGTGCAACTAGAGCTCCTTAGGGCACTAAGCGTATATACAACTAACATTCGATTGTGAAGCATCTTTCGTGATATTGCTACTCCTAGGATGTAAGCGGTGCCTTGTATTTTTAAATAACCATAATGCAGAGGGGGCTTATAAGTAATGTGCACGAAACGGTGGAAAATCGCTTCGCGGCACTATATTCTTTGCCCCTTAGTACTATGTGAGATTGGACTCCGACTGATGTCTAGAGAAAACGTTGAGGTTGCAGTGATGTTTGCCGATGTTACCGGCAGCACGAAGCTGTACGAGACGCTAGGAGACGAAAGTGCTAACCGCATAATCGGTAAAACGATCGATATTATGGCCAAGGTTACTGAAATGTATCAAGGCTATGTTATCAAGACGATCGGTGATGAAATCATGTGCCGATTTAGTTCTGCTAACGATTGTGTCAGAGCGGCTATCGATTGCCAGGAAGAAATATCCGCAGGCATTCAGGGCGAAACTGTAGAAATTTCCATCAAAGTTGGGTTGCACTTTGGCCCTGCAATTCTTATGGAAGATGGTGATGTATTCGGTGATGCGGTAAATGTTGCTGCCAGAATGGCTGGCATTGCAAAGGGCTCGCAGATTATTACCACCGAGCAAACCATCCGCTTGTTAGATGTAGACCTTCAAGATATCTCTCGTCAGTTTGATAAAACCAGTGTTAAGGGTAAAGAAGAAGAGATTATTATTTACCAGGTCGTCTGGGAAACCAGTGACGATGTAACCCGGATTGAAATCACAACGGCCGCTGAAGAAGAGCAGGTTAAATACCTCACGATCGACTTCAGGGGGCAGCAAACCCAAATAGCTTCAAATGACAACCGAACCTTTGTCATGGGTCGAGGTGTTCAGAGTGATCTGCTATGCCAGACCAGGCTAGCGTCACGTTCTCATGCCACGATTGAATTTCGGCGTGGAAAGTTTCACCTGTCCGATCAGAGTTCAAATGGTACTTTTGTAAAGACTGATGATGGGGAGAGTATATTTCTCCGTCGTCAGGAATTGATGCTCTGGGGCTCTGGCCAAATAAGTCTAGGTGAAGAAGTATCCAAAGAAGATCCTAACGATCTTATCCGTTATACCTGCGACTAGTTCTGTCAAAAAAGTAAAGCCAAAATATAGCGTCAGGGGTGCTTGACGTTGATTTCTACCCGGCAGATTTTCCGCTCAAATTGAAGAAAAAATCTCAATACTGATCTATCGCTAGGCAAATGCACGTAAAAGCCGCAAAATAGGCGGTTAAAACCGAATTACGGTAAGGTGCAAGAATGTCGGAGCGCAAACCGGATTCTGATGTAGATGAAACACAGATACGTCAGAAGCCGAACGACGACAAAACCAATGTGAGGGCCGAATCCTCAGAATCCAAGATTGAGGATTCTGAAGTATCGAACTCGGCTGACACAATTATCAGAAGTGATACACCTGCTGATGCCGGCTCTTCTTCATCAAGGGAGGCGAGCAAAGCGGCGAGCGCGACCATTCTTCGAGATGGATCACAACCTAATCCCGTGCCGCCATCGAACCCTGAGCCACCATCAGATGCTGGTAGCGCCACCATTTTAAGAGATCCCTCAGGGTTGACCCCCGAAGGCGCGACCATTCTTCGAGAGCCAGCAAGTAGTTCCCAGGCGACGATTCTGCGAGATGGCGTGGATGAAGATAAAACCATTCTCAATGTGCCAGAGGACGACGACTCAACCATTGTGGCAGGCGGTGGTGCTGGTACAGACACAACCTATATTGCTGCGATAGGCAATCAGGCTTCCCAGCCAAAAGGAAACACCGAAGCGGGTCGACTGTTAAAAAATCGCTTTGTGCTTGAAGAAAAAGTCGGTTCCGGGGGTATGGGGGATGTTTATAAGGCATTGGACCTTCGCCAACAGGAGGCCCAGGAAAGAAACCCCTATATAGCAATCAAGATTTTGAATGAGAGCTTTGCGCGTCATAAGGATGCGTTTATTTCTCTACAACGTGAAACGACACGTACCAGGGGTATTCCCCACCCAAACATCATGGCGGTATACGACTTCGACAAGGAAGGCGATACCGTCTTTATGTCCATGGAGTTACTCGATGGTAAGCCGCTAGATGACTATCTCAAAGATCATCCAGAGGGTGTCTCCGTTGAAGATGCGTGGAATATTATTGATGGCATCTGTAAAGGGCTGGGGCGCGCCCACGATGCAGGTATTGTTCACTCGGACTTTAAACCGGGCAACATTTACTACACCACTGAAAAAAATTGTAAGGTTTTTGACTTCGGTATTGCCCGGGCAGTTTCCAGTCCTGGTGAGCTTGAAGTAGACGGCGAAAAAACAGTATTCGATGCCGGTTCACTTGGTGCCTTGACGCCTACCTATGCCAGCTATGAGATGCTCAAAGGCCTTGAACCGACCAAATCTGATGACGTTTATGCTGTTGCGCTGGTGGCTTATGAGCTATTTACTGGCAAACATCCCTACAACAGATTACCAGCCGATAAGGCCCTGGAGCGCGGTTTAACACCTGCGCCGGTGCCGTTTCTAAAGCGCCGCCATTGGAAGGCGCTGAGAAAAGCACTGGAAATCAAAGGTGAAGATAGGACCCAGTCGATTGATGAGTTCTATCAGGGCATGTTCAGTGAAGATCCACCCTATTTTCGCTATGCAGCAATTGCGGCGGTGCTTGTGGCATCGATTGGGTTCGGGATCTATCAACAGCTTTATGGTGGTGCAGAACAACTGCCAGAAGAATTTACCTCGCTTCAAGGTGCCTACAGTGCCTCTGGTCGAACCATTAATGAGCGGGTCAGGGAGCCTAATGTGCAATCTGCCGACTGGCAAAATCAGATTGAGGTAGCGCTGAATCGTATGAGTCTTCTGAAAATAGAATTGCAGGAGCAGTTTCCTGAATATCTCGACGAGGGTTTTGAGGCAGAAGCCCAGAAGACGATTCATGAACAGCAGTTAAAGGTCATGAATGCCTACCTGCAGGAAGTTGAAAAGCTCCGTGCATTTGCCGAGACCTCAGTCGCAGATACGAGTAATGAACCTTCAGTCGCGGCCGCAGTAGAAACCCTTAAGCAAGCTGAAAGCTATGTGGCGATCGTTAAGGAGAAGTACAACTTCGATAGTAAGGCAGTTTCTGACGCAGAGCTGAATTTGAATACCTGGAAAACATTAAGAGAATTCCAGCTAGAAACTATCCTGAGGAACAAAGAGGCAGCGGCCCTGGCTGAACAGCAAAGAATCGAGGCAGAGGAAAGACGCATTGCCCAGGAGGCTGCTGATGCCGCGAGAGATGCGGCTTATAACGCAGAAATTGCCGCGTTTGAGAACATACTGCGCTGCAAGGGTGATATACCCGACGAGCAGCTTCGGGGTGAGCAGGGGCTCGATAAGATTATTCAACGGTTGAAAACAATTCACCCAGAGCGTTTTGAAATCGATAAACCGGGGATTACTGCAGCCCTTGCTGGTTGTATAACCCAGCGAGTCGCAGTGCGAGCACCTGACAGGGCGAGAACCATAAAAGCGGCTGCGCTTACCTTCTTGCCGGGAGAGCAATTGCTTGCAGATATAGAAATTATTGATCTAGACCCCTGTGCCGCCAGGGGCCTTGAAGGCCAGGGCGTTAGAAATCGAAGCTGGTGCGTTGATCGATTGTCTGTTGGTGGAACGGGGCCTGAACTGGTCGTAATTCCACCTAAGCCAGGTATAGAGAGATTTGCAATTAGTCGAATTGAGATTCGGGTCGGTGACTATAATCAATATTGTGAGGATACGGGCTGCGAGAAGCTACCTGGCTCAGCATCCATCCCGGCTACCAATATATCCCTTGAGCAGGCGAAGAATTATATTGCCTGGCTCTCAGATCAAAGTGGGCAGCATTATAGGCTGCCTACAACGGATGAGTGGTTACACGCAGCGACAACAACAACCAGGCAGGAGGTTGATGACAATGTTAACTGCACCGTTGATTCTCGAGGTGTTCGGTTAGGTGATAAGTTGCTGAGTACCTTGTCAGGGCGGCCTAATAGCTGGGGTTTGTATAATCATGTCGGGAATGCGCGAGAATGGGCGATAGAGGGTGATGAGGTGTTCGCCTTAGGTGGTGCTCACACGGACCCCAAGGCAGAGTGTACGCTCTCCAAGCGGGTTGCCCATTCTGGCCAGGCAGATCCGGTTACTGGATTTAGAATTATTCGGCAAATCTAGTGCAGGTACCTGATTTTGAACTTGTTTTTACCTGTCTCAAATTCTGTGTATGCCTTGCTGAGGTTGGACTAATCTCCCTTGATAAGATACCGTTCACCGTGTCCTATAGTGCCTAAAATAACAACAAACTTGTGGTCCACGCGCTGTGAAATTCGAAACGATTGATTACCTGGCCTTCCCTGCTAGAGGCAAGCAATTTCTTATTGCTTTTATTCTTTTTTGGAATTTTAAAACCTATTTTATTAGAGGATTGGCTGCTTAATGAGAATATTACTGCCCCTTCTTCTTCGTCGGCTCACCGTGTTGGCGTTAGCCTCATCTTGCCTTGGTGCTTCAGTAAGTGATTTCAAACCTTTTCGGATGGAGGAATTTGATCGTGTTGCTGAAGAGGAGTTTAACGTTCCTATTCCAGAGGTCGTGGAAGTGCCGCGAGTCTCTAAGAGAATTTATGGGGTAGAAGAGCAAACCCGATTGCCCGTGACTTCCGTAGTAATAGAGGGTGTTGTGCCTTATCCAGAATTGGGTATCACCCCTGAGGCAATACAGGCGCTTATTGATGAGCGTTTCAACGAAGAGCAGGACATAGATCTGGATGACAATGGTTTTACCCGTCGCGACCTGGACGATATCGGCCGCTTTCTTCGGGATGTCATTGATCGTGGTGGTTACGACGAAGAAGACCTCACTAATCTGATCACAATGGTCCGAACCCAGGAAGTTAAGCGTGGCTGGATCACAATTGAACAGCTAGATGCAATTGCATTGTCTGTAACTGAGTATTACCGGGAGCGAGGATTGATACTGGCGACAGCATTTGTGCCGGAGCAGGAAGTCTCTGACGGGGTCATTCGACTTAATGTTCTTGAAGGTCGACTAGGTAATGTGACTGTGTCCAATAATGACATATTTGACTCGGAAGTGATCAGTGCTGCATTTACCGATGATCTCGGTGAGGCTGTGACCGAAGAGCGCATAGAATCTGCCCTTCGTCGGATCAACGATTTACCTGGGGTCCGGGTTAGAGGATCA
>CBDUKY010000037.1:0-13088 GCA_965367925.1 uncultured Pseudomonadales bacterium
ATTCCGCCGGGGCGCATCTCGCATTGATGTTAGCTTTTTCTGACGATACCGTTGGATTGGCAGGACCTTACACCGCGCAAACCGCTAGCATTCAAGCCGTCGCGGCCTCTGCGCCACCGACAGACCTTGTCAACTGGTCGTCAAAGGACGGCAGTGTCGAGGCATTGACAATGTCCTCGCCGTCCACGGCCAGGCTCGCGTCTCCGCTCTACCATGTAACCAAAAATTCACCACCAGTGCTGTTGTTTCACGGAACTAACGATAACACTGTGCCTTACGATCAATCGACGAGGTTGATTAAGGCGCTATTAGATGTAGGGGCTAGTGATGTTGCGTTACGAAGTTTTGAAGCTTCGGGGCACGGTGCATACATTGAGCATATCAAGGAGACCCTGCCGATGAGTATTCAATTTTTTAGCCGGGTGCTGCAACCATGAGTAAGTTTTTAGTCTTTGTGCTCGTTGTTATGGGCATGTCATTTTCAGCCGAGGAAACCCTGATGGCAGATGAATTGCCCAAATACTATGCAGAGTCTGTGATGATCGCTTCATTGTCAGCTGATGGTAGTGAAGATGTATCCCTACGGTTGGCTCGATTTCCTGAGAAGGGCATTGCCCATGTCTGGCTTCATCTGGCATTTGAGGATCAGGTCTGGTCACTGGTCGATGAGACCTTTGCATTAACGCATGATGGTGCGACATCTATTGCCGATGAGCAGGTAGTTTTCTCGGCAATCCAGAATGACTTACAGCTGGATTTTTCCTCCAGCAAGCGATCATCCGGTGAGATGCAAGGCCGGGTAACGGGAACAGTCAAAGCCAATCAAACGCGTGACCCGGTTAACGAGCCAGGTAAAACGCCAATTGAATTTGACGTGTCATTTTCGGCAAGGTCCGATGGCTTTCGTTCTCAATCAAATCGATGGGAAATGACAGGTAGATTAAGCGGCACAATAAAGGTGTCAGGTAAAACGCTGACATTCGACCACAGTGAAGGAAAGTGGCATGAACAAACAGGGCCAAGGTCCAATTTTGCACCTGCATTTACCTATCTAAATGTCCAAAACGAAAGCCTAACATTACTAGCTATTGGTCTTAAGGACAGGGCGGTCGGATATGTGGAACTCGGTGGCAAGGTTATTGACGTTGCGACATTTACAATAGAACCGGTAGGAATGCAGAATCGAGAGTTCTTAGTAACCTTGAGTGATGGCCAGAAAATCGCGGGTACCGCTCGAAAGGTCCAGGACTGGTCTGTGGAAATTGAAGGTCAAATGCGGCCAGGTTCTAGTATCATCGTAGCGTCATCCTTCGGTGACTTGTTTGGCAGTTTAAATGACTGGCAACCTGAGCCTCGTTGAGCAAAAAACGACATAATGCCGCCAACTATTGAATAATACCGCTAACAGGCAGTATTTTTAGGTGAGTTGTTAATGAGGACTCACGGCGCATAAAATTGTGCCCAGGCGCTGTGAATGGCTATCTCACTAGTCACTTATCAGTAGAAGATAATTATCTAACTACCCTGCAAGGGAACCAATTATGGCACCAAAGGTAGCATCTGCTTCGAAACCGCCAAAGCGCAAGGAAGAAGTGCTCGCTGTTGCCTCTGAAGTGATGGGGCAGAGCGGCGTGGTATCCACCCGGCTACAGGATGTAGCTGATCATTTGGGTGTCGCTTACACAGCCCTTTATCACTATTTTCCAAGTCGTGATCATCTCGCTGAAGAAGTACTGATCTGGAATATTGATAATCGCCGAGCCTTGCTTGATGAGGCCAGGGGAGAGTCTGCGTTGGATCGTCTGGCTAATTTTGTCAGTGCAGATCTGCTAGAAAAACGCGAACAAAAAATTCGTATTCCGGTATTGATACCGTTACCAGAAGAAAATAGACGGCCTGTGTTAGCGCGTCGTTCCATGCTGCGTGATGATATTGCTGCATTGATAGAAACTGGCATCAAGGAAGGATCAATCCGTGAGTGTCATGCCGTCACCATAGCAAATTTGATTGTGACTACCCTTGAGCGTTTTACCAGGCATGACGCTAACGTCTCCGCAACCATAAGAAATGCCGAGGCAGAATTCATCGCAGCCGAACTCACATCGCTTTTTCGAATTGGACTCCTTCGTAATCGTAAACAGATACCCACCCCTTCTTATTACATTAGCAGTGGAGATGATCTGCTCGGTGTGATGCCAGATATTGATCCTGAAATTGAACGGCTAGAACAAATCTACCGCGTTGCGACGCGGCATTTTAATGCCGAGGGTTCACAGGCGTCGATTCCAAGAATGGCAACAGAACTTGGGGTGTCGAAGACTGTTATCTACCAATATGCGATCGACAAACAGGAATTGCTCTTTAACTGCTATGCACGAGGTGCGAGTGTGGTTGAACGCAGTCAACGGCTTGCCAGTATTTACGGTAAGGACCCCCTTGACAAAATTGTTATCCATCGGAAAAACCTCTATCTATTTCACGACAGTGCGGCCGGGCCCTTTACCCTGCTCAATGCTGTTGAACACCTAAAGCCGCAACATCAACGAATTATTAATCTGCGTAACAGGGGGGTTCGAGAGACTTCAGTGCAAAGACTCAATGAGGCCCTCGACGCTGGATACCTACGCCAGGATATGAATGCCGTGGTTACCCAGGCGGTGATTGGGCAGTCACTCTATGGTCTTCCAAGCTGGTTTAACGATGCCTACCCCTTGAGCATCGAAGACGTCGCCAATCAAGCGATGATGCTACATTACCAGGGGCTTCAGGTTGATTGATGGTTAAAGGTTAACCCTGCTTGCCCGGTGTTCACCTGTTAACAGGCGCTGCGAAAGGAAATCCCTGACCTGATTATCTATTTCGTGATGGGTTTCTCTGTAAATCAATGTTATTCCAGTTAAGCTGCTTGCTCGCCCAATGAATGCAGGCAAGCCATGCGCTTTTTATCAATTTTTGTTCTTCTATCCATAACCCTATCTGGTTGTATGACCTATGATCCCTATTCAGATCAGGAGCAGGTCAGCAAAGCCACGATTGGTGCAGCTATAGGTGCTGGCATTGGTGCCATCGGTGCCGCCATTGATAATCGCGGAGATGATGCCAGAACCCGTAATCAGCGTGTACTAGCGGCCGCCGCTGCCGGTGGCGCTATTGGTGGTGGTGCTGGATACTATATGGACAGACAGGAAGCGAAGCTACGCGCTAGTCTGAAAGAAACCGGGGTACGAGTCGTTCGAGACGGCAATAACCTGATCCTCGTTATGCCAAGCAATATTACCTTTGGCACTGAAAGCAGCACTGTCAAACCAGAGTTTAGAAAGGTGTTGGTGTCTGTGGCAGTCGTATTGACAGAATTTGATAAAACAATTCTAGAAGTAACAGGACATACAGATGCTACCGGATCAGATCAATTTAATATGCAGTTATCTGAACGTCGTGCCCAGGCTGTTGCAACTGTATTGCAAGAAAATGAGGTGGCCTTCAAGCGGATATTGACCCAGGGGTTTGGTGAGTCGAGACCTATTGCCGATAACAGCTCAGTAGAAGGTCGTGCGCAGAATCGCCGGGTTGAGCTTGTGTTGATTCCTGTCACAGGCTAGTGACTGGCCGAGGCGCCCTTGAAAAGGGCGTGATGCTATTCTCTTAGTTTTGCAACTAGCCGTTCGAGAAAATCAATCCGCTGCTGCAGTCTCTGGTTTCGCTCCAAAAGTTCTAATGCTAACGCAACACTGTGATAATCCAGTTCAAGATCACGACGCATTCTTTCCGCTTGTAAGCAGCGACTTATCGCTTCTGTTGGGAAGAGCCAGTGATCTTGATCTTTCCTGGGCTCTAATATGCCGTGCTCAACTAGTTCAATGACAAGTTGTTCATCGACACCCGTAATGCGTCCGAATTCGACTAGTGTGTATTGAAATTCGGTCATCCTTGCTTCGCCATTGTTGCCCGTGGATTAAAATCAAATGCTGTTTGCAATGCCTCATAGGCTGCTTTGTCAGCATCGCTCGTGACCTGCGGATTCACTATCTTAAGAATGACAAACTGATCACCCTTACCAAGGCCTCTGCCATTCAAGCGTAACTTCTTGCCATTTTGGCTATTCGCTGGAATTTTAAGTTTTACCTTTCCACCGAGTGTTGGTACTTCGACACTGGTGCCAAGGGCTGCCTCCCAGGGTGTAATCGGTAACACCAACGTTATGTCATCCTCGTCGACCTCGAATAAAGGGTGTTTCTCAAAAACAATCTTGAGATATAGATCCCCAGCGGCATCTGTACCTTGCCCTGGTTCACCTTGACCTTTTAGTCGTAGCTCTTTGCCTTCTGTGACACCTTTTGGAATTTTCACATTGATGGTTTTATTGCCGGTTGCAGTGGCCAGTCGAATGGTACGACTGCCGCCTCCGTAGGCTTCTTCCAGGGTGATCGCTAATTCCGAGCGGATGTCACGACCAGGCATGTTAAAGCCGCCAGCGCCAAAATCAGCACCAGTAAAGCCTTTTGCACCTGCACCGCCAAAACCGCGTTGGTCACCAAAGATGGAGCGCAGCAGGTCTTCAAAACCACCCTCGGCACTGAAGTCTGAATCGAATCGTGTCTGTTGGCCAGGACCGCCACCAGCTTTGAACTGGTTTGGATTGTTTACATATTCCCGGAGTTCATCGTATTCAGCCCGTTTGTCCTCTTTCTTGAGGACTTCGTATGCCTCACTGATCTCCTGGAATTTTGCTGTGGCGTCAGCGTCTTCACTCACATCCGGATGATATTTCCGGGCAAGTTTCTTGTAAGCACGTTTGATCTCCTCCTGGGTTGCCGTCGGAGAGAGTCCAAGAATTTTATAGTAGTCTTTGAATTCCACAATCGCGTTTCTTAATAGTCTGGACCCTATGTCGGGATGATCTGGCAGTATTCAAGAGCGGCGGGTTTACGCTATTGCTTTTGTTTTCGCTGCCTGATGCCTGTCGCAAAATCGAATATTACACCCGAAATGGGTGAGAATCTGGTTGCTCTGAAAATTAAGCCTCGATAAGTCATTCGCTTGACTGCTCGTGCCTCTTGTAAATGAGGTAAGAACAGGCCCGCGATCAGCAGCCTCATGAGCGCAGATGTGATGAACAGGGTCATAAAGACAGACACTGTCGTCAGCTCCATACCAGGCAGATGGATTTCACTGGGTGCGATTGTTGCGAGATATCCACCGGCTGATGCACCAGCAAATACAGCGATTCCTGCGAGCACGTTATGTACAGACATCATCCCAGCGCGGCGATGCCCGGGGGTCAGATCAAATAGGAAGTTTGATGCACTAAGGGAGTAACCAGACCAGACCAGACCGCTGAATATCTGCACCAGGATCAAATAATAGAAGTTGGACGAAAATACCCACAGTAGTGGTATCAAGGGAATGGTAAAGCCGGTGACCCGCAAAACTATCCGATTCCCGAATAGATCCCCAAGTCGCCCCCAGCGGTTGAGAATTAAAAATTGCATCAGCACTGATGCTCCGGTATTGACCGTGAGTTGCAAGTAGGTGAAGTGCAAATCCCGCAGTAAATAGACCACCACAAAAGGTCCGGAGATGGCCACGGCAAATTGCATCAGAATAAAGAAGCTAGAGAAGCGCAGGAACTTGGGGTGTTGCTTAAGAAATTTCCAGCTAACGATTTGATCTGGACCATCTTCAATGGTCACGACCGGATCATGCTTCTGATATAGATGGTAGGCGGAATAGGCCCTTGCCAGTATCCCAATAGAGAAAATTGTGACGAAGCCCCAGATGGCGAGGCCAAGGTGATCGAATACCTGAAGGATAACCCCGGCCAGAATTAACGCAGTAAACGAGGCAATGCTCGACAGCCTGGTGCGTAAGCCAAAGAATCGGCCGCGGCTCGATTCCGGTACGATATTCCCCATCAGGCTAGCCCACAGAGGTGCACCTAGATTGGGCCCGATGAAGTACAGGATCACACTGATAATCAAGGCACTAAAAGCCCATGAGGGAAACATGCCGGGTAGGCTGGCAACCATAAGGAGCGCGAAAACCTGGATCAGCGCACCCGCAACAATAATGTTCTTCCGTTTGCCCGTATGAGATCCCAGCCACACAGCAAATAGTTGTGCAAAGGATGCTAGCAGTGGCGGTAACGCCGCCAGCATGCCGATCTGCGGTGTCGTTGCTTTCAGAAGAATGGCGTAGGCAGAAAAGTAGGTTTCACTAACCCCGACCATCACGGAATAGGAGACGCCGTCATGTAAGGAGTGCCTTAACGACTTTTCAACCTGCGGGTCTTTAGAGAAGGGTTTCAGTGGGGTTGTCCAAAAGCGCGCATTATAGGCGCGATTTGCTTTTAGGCAAGGCCTGGATAGGACCGCAGCCCAATTATTCCATCAGCCTAAAAACGACTTAAGGAAGTGAGCAAAAAGCCAAACCAACCAAGCAATATTAGATAGTAAGGCAACCAATTAATTTTAAGACCAAAGTGTCGGTAATTTTCTATTGACCAGAGCAGTTGACGTATTTGTCTCGTAGAAAAGACCTCACTTGACAGCGCACTTACACAAACACCGACAAGTACGGTCATACCGAGGCCGAAAACATTCCACCAGAGCCAGGATAAGTCTGGAATAAACTGCCAACAGACCAGGTTTAGCGTGAATCCGCTGAGTAGTCCGAGCTTTGCTCCTGTGCCACTTGTCTTCTTTGTGAAGATGCCAAGGACGAAGACACCGAGCACAGGACCATTGATAAGCGAACCGATCTTATTAATGGTTATGAGAACGGATTCAGCAATATCACCTACAAAAAAAGCAAGAAACAGCGTAACGCTGCCCCAGCCGAAGGTCATTAGTCTCGAATATAATAGTTCACGTTTGTCACTCCATCTCTCGCCCTGGTGAAAACGTCGTACAAAGTCTTCCATTGTTGTGGCGCTCAAGCTATTAATGACAGAATCAAGGGAAGACATAGCAGCGGCAAATAGTGCAACCAGGGCAATACCAACCACACCAGCTGGAAGTTGTTGAATCATAAAGATGGGGACTGCCAGATTGTAGTTTCGAGTGCCGTTATCTACAGGTAACGATTGAAGAAATATCGGGTTATTTTGCGCATATACAGCAATACCAACACCGACCATGCAATACAGCATAACCAGAGGAAATCTCAACAATCCGTTGATAAATAGCGCCTTATTTGCATCGTCAACGTTGCGTGCACAAAGCTCTCGCTGAACCTGACTCTGATCGCATCCATAGTAAGAGATATACAGAAACAGACCACCAAACAGCATTGGCCAAAATGCAAAGTCATGGCCATCACCGAGGCCATGGTGAGTAAAATCTAGTGCAACGCGCCTGGTTTCAGGCATGGTATCTAACATGTGAAGAAGGCCACCCTGATTGATACTAAGCATCGCTAGTAACATGATTAATACTGCGACGAGTATGATCATCTGCAACACATCGCTGTAGATCACTGCACGTATGCCGCCGAGTACATCGTAAATCACGGTGATAACGCCGAGCAAAATAACAGACCAAAAGAAAGAGATGCCTGTTATCAATTCAACCACTAGCGCAATACTGTAGACGGTTACTGCCGTGGCAAAGGCGCGAATAAACTGAAATACACCGCTCAATAGAAGTCTGGTTGACAAGTCGAAACGCTGTTCGAGATAGCTGTAAACGGAAATCAGTTCGAGCTTTCGAAATAGCGGTAACAAAAATACCATGATAAAAATCATTGCAAGCGGTACAGCGAGTTCGTACTGAAGCCAAACGAGGCCGCCACCGGCTGCAAAAGCGACAAAGGCTGGTGCGCCAAGAATACTATTTGATGAGCATTGTGTAGCCATTATTGAAATAGCAATTGGCCAGGGACCAGTTTTACGACCAGAGACATAGTAGTCACCTCGACTGCTCTGACTACGCGATAACCATGCACTAAAAATTATCAATGCTATTAGATAAATGAAAATAATAAGCCAGTCGAGTGTCGTAATTAGCTCATTCACATTGGCTCCAATGGCCTGTTGGTTAACCAACAACATTGATAGGGTGCTAGTTTCAAATTGCTACCTAAATCATCAAAAAAATTACCTGTAAACAGGTCTATCCAGCGTTCGGTTTCATTGATAGGAGCGGTACTTCTCGGGCTTCGTTGGTGATGTTGTGGATGCAAAATATACTTTGTTCACGGCGTCTACTTTGACGCCAAAAGGCCAAAATACCTTCCCCCAGGTGTAAAGTGTACTGGGTGGCATTTGGATGAAATGCCGCCTGCTGAGTGCGTAGTGTAATAATATGCTTCATTCTATCTAGCACCTTCGCCTGAAGCGACGTAGGGTCTTTTAGAGTTTTATCGAGTAGTTCGCTATCCCATATATGTCGGTTAATGGCGCGATTATTCGCGGAAAGCGCCATCCGCTGTTCGTCATTTGGTGTACCTAACAAGCTATGGATATAAAACGCAGGGATTCCGTCCAGACCCACCATAATCACATGAGCGCATAGAAACCTCTCTATCTGCCACTCATCCTTACCTTGAACAGTGCCACTCAATGCGTCGATCAGACTTATGTTGATTTCATAAGCACGCACTTCGGTATCGTTAAGATTGCGCCATGATATTTTGCCACCAAAATCTTGCATGGTATCAATGACCTGTTGCGTTTCTGTTTCAGTCAATATTCCTTCAACGGGGCGTAGGCCTATACCATCATGAGAGGCCAGAAAGTTCAGGTAGGTTGTACCATCCTGGGCCGGCGGCATGCTCATTAGCCAGTTATTCAAGTACTGGTTATTCCCGGTTAGTAAGCCATGTAGCAACAAAGGAGGTAGTGCGAAGTTGTAAATTACGTGGGCCTCGTTCGCATTACCAAAGTACGCCAGGTTTTCTCTGTTAGGAATATTAGTTTCGGTAACAATCAACACCTCTGGGTCTTTGTGTTCTATTAACGCCCGCAGCAACCGTATGAGTTCGTGAGTCTGTGGTAAATTAAGGCAGCTTGTACCCGTTTCTTTCCACAGAAAAGCAACCGCATCCAGGCGAAATATTTTTACCCCTCGCGAGAGGTAAAAATTAATGATGCCAACCATTTCGATTAGCAGTTCAGGATTCCTAAAATTTAAATCGATTTGATCATGACTGAAGGTACACCAAACAGACTTTTTACCTGCCAGGGTTTCCACTTCTCTGAATAATGAATTTGTTCTAGGACGCACAACCTGACTAGCGTCAAAATTTTGATCTATGGTAATGAAATAGTCTGCTTCGGGTTTTTGATTACGTTTAAATGCCTCAAACCACCTACTGCGACTAGAACAATGATTGAGGACCAGGTCAGCCATCAATTTGTAATCCCGCGCGATGTGTTGAATATCTTCCCAGTCGCCCAGTTCGTCGTTTACCTGTTTGTAATTTATGACCGAGAATCCGTCGTCAGAGCTGAAGGGGTAGAAGGGTAGAATGTGCAGGGATGTAATGATTTTCGAAAAGTGGAAATTAAAAAAACGGTGTAGTGTGTGCAGCGGTTTTTCGTTTTCTTGTTTTATGCTGTTGCCATAGGTAATAGCAATGATGTCTTTTTCTGACCACCTGTTCTTATGCGCTTGTGGCTGTTCGCAATCATCATTTAGCGACATGGCTTCTACAAGTTTCTCGACCAATAGCGCCCCGTCTATATCTGGATAGATGAAATCCACGTGAGTTGCGAGTCTTTCTCGCAGCATGATCAGCCGTCTATTCATGCGCTATTGGTTTTCTTTTCGGTCTAGTTCAACTGCCTCAAGAAGCTGCTCAAAGATGTTTGGAATGGCACTCACAACGCGATTCCAGTGAGGTACAAATGGCTGCTCCATGGGTTTATCGAGGAAACTCTGACCTGCTTTCATGATATTTTCTGCGAACAGTTCCACCATCTGTTCCTCGGAATGAATATCAAAATCAAGACCGTTCATCTCAGCGTCGCATCGGTAACTATCCATCAAGTCGAGGGCGATGCGGTAATAGGTGGCTTTGATAGTTCGAAACACACCGCTGTTAAATACAATACCGTCTGTTGCAAGTTTGCGAAAAAATGCCTTCGAAATATCGATCGACATGCGCGATAAACCACCCTCATCGTTATCGGCAGAAACAATCTGGTGTTTATGGTCGTAGATATCAGCGATCTCTACCTGACAAATTCTACGGGTCGAATAATTGCGGAGCATTTCCATAAGTACACCAACTTCTAGCCCCCAATCACTTGGAATTCTCAAGCCGTTCATAACGTCTTTGCGCATGGAAAATTCACCGGCCAGTGAATAGCGAAAACTATCCATAAAAGTTAAATATTCATGATTGCCAGCATCGAGGTTTTGAGTCAGAGCGCGAACAAGTGGTGTAACGAGCAAGCGTGAAACACGGCCACCCATCATGTTGTTACTAACGCGAGAATAGTAACCTTTGCTAAATTGAAATCGAAATTTTGGATTAGCCACCGGGTAGAGTAACCTGGCTAGAAGTGATCGATTGTAGGTTGTGATATCGCAGTCATGTAATGCGATGGCTTCTGTCTTGTCCTGTGCCAGCATATAACCCATGCAATACCAGACGTTGCGCCCTTTTCCCATTTGAGTCGGTGCTAGCCCCTCTGATCTAAGGAGTGAGTCGATTTTCAGTAAGTTAGGACCATCGTTCCAAAGTATCTTGTGATCTTGTGGTAGACGGTCAAAAAACTTTAGCGCTTTTCTGTACTCGCTCTGATCGGCACGATCTAAACCAATGACAATGCTATCGAGGTACTGCACCTTCTGCAGTTCATCAACAATATTGGTTAATGCTGGTCTTTCGAGTTCTGAGTAGAGCGATGGAAGAATGAGGCCCATGGGTCTGGTAGAGGAGAAGCCTTTAAGTTCAGCCTCTATTTCTTCAATGGGCCGGTCAACGATATTGTGTAATGTGGTAACGGTACCTGCTTGAAAACTATCGGCCATGAAGACACCCTGCTATTTTAGTTCATAGGCATCAGCCCTAGCGCGTGCTGTACCCCTTCGACCCAACCACGAGGAGCTGTCTGTTGGGTGTAAAATGTTGAGGGGTTCTTCGGTGATATTTTGGCGGATTCACCCACCTTGATGACGATTGCCATGTCAGCAAGTTCAAGCATATCGAGATCATTACGGCTGTCACCAAGGACAATCGTCTTCACCCGCGTTTGCCAATGGTTGGCATAAGCCTCAATCAAACGCTGCATTGTAGTGCCCTTGTTGCACCGACCTTGCAAGCTGAGAAATCTCCCTCCCTCATAGCAATGCAAGCCCCGTGCCTGAACTTGTTTGTGAAAAGCGTTTGCGGCGAAAGAATCCTTGAACAATAGTGGGATGGAAAACAAGCGCTGCCTTGCGGCCCGTGTGGATAGGATGTCGAGTCCTGTTATTGTCTGGGCTACTTCCTCACTGCTGTGAATCAAGCTAATTGCCTGTGGCGATAAATCTCTGAATACCGCTTCAAGTTCGTGCATGGATGCACCAAATACATGCGCGTTATAACCTGGTACGAGTCGTATGGTTTCGAAATAACTGTTTAAAAAGTGGTTCTCAGGCATCACGATGGCTGAACCATTTTCGATGATGAAGGGTTGGTCGCCACTTAGGATGTGACTCCAGTGCTTCAGTTCAGCAAAGGTTTTGCTGGAGTTGAGGATAACAGGGATATGTAATGCTGCGAGTTGTTGAAGCATCGGAAGCGCTGCTTCGTAACTGTAGTCTTCATGCCCCAGGAGCGTTCCATCAAGGTCAGTGATCACGATGCTACGAACTGATTGCATGTCGCCCTCTGAGGCTGGATTTTGAAGCGCGCCTGACTTCGATAACGGTAAAGCGACTATACAACACTGGTTATTTTGCTTCGACTAACTGTTGTGGTTTTTTGTATGCGTCTTCGCTAGCATCGGATTATCTTAATGAGGAGTTCTGCATGATTAGCCACGAAGTTGACTACGAAATTATCGGCCACGATATCCAGCTTGTCGAAATTGAGTTAGACCCTGGTGAGACCGTGATCGCAGAAGCTGGTGCCATGGCCTACATGGAGCAGGACATAAAGTTTGAAGCCAGGATGGGTGACGGCTCAGAAGCCAACAGTGGTGTTATGGGGAAGCTGCTCGGAGTTGGTAAGCGTTTGATGACCGGCGAATCGATATTTATGACCCACTTTACCAATGAAGGAAATGCAAAACGTAAAGTGGCTTTTAGTGCCCCGGTACCTGGGTCAGTATTGCCTGTGGATCTGTCATCGGTTGATGGTGAAATTGTCTGCCAGAAGGATGCCTTTTTAGTAGCCGCGAAGGGGACAGCTATCAATATTGCCTTTAGTAAACGGCTTGGTGCAGGCTTCTTCGGTGGAGAAGGCTTTGTGTTACAACGTCTTCAGGGTGATGGGCTGGTTTTTATTCACGCCGGCGGCACCATGATTAAAAAGGATTTGAATAACGAGACGTTACGTTTGGATACTGGTTGTCTGGTCGCCTTCACAAAAGATATTGACTATGACATTGAATTGGCAGGTGGACTCAAGAGCATGTTGTTTGGCGGGGAGGGGCTTTGTTTAGCCACTTTGAGTGGTACTGGCTCCGTGTGGATTCAAAGCCTGCCGTTCCCACGTCTGGTTGATCGTATTGTCGCTGCGATACCTAAACCTGAAAGTGCAGGCGATGGCTAAACTCTTTGCAGCCGATAGATTTGCCGCGGCTTACCCTTGACGTCCATCACGCCTAGATAGTCAGCAGTATGATTTGCTGGGCCGTGGGTTTGCAGCAATGCAGCCGCCTGTTCTGTTAAGTAGAAGCAGCCAGGTGGTGTTACCTCCGCAAGATCGCGGGTATAGAACACATGGGTACCAAAATAGTCGCGCGCTTTCGACGGGGATCTCGGAAATATTGGGCCTGTATGAATAGCAAATTGAAGTTCAGTATCGGCGGGTAGATCCAGGGCTTGCCAGTCTAGATTGTCAGCTTCATGGCGAATTAGATAACAATAATCGACGGCTTCCTGGACTGTCGCGAATGCCCGGTTAATGCCTTCTCCTTGTAAGAAATCTCCCTCTTG
>CBDUKY010000038.1:0-12948 GCA_965367925.1 uncultured Pseudomonadales bacterium
GTCTAACGCCTGACGATGTTCCTCGGCATTAGGATCATTAACATTTTCTCCACCCCGGACTTGATCACCCACACGCTCTCACGCATCTTTCTTGATGCCGAACTTTTCCATCAGCTCGCCAATGCCTGTCTTGTCATCAATCGCTGCAATCAGCACCAGTTCACTTGAAATGAACTGGTCATTTCGTTGCTGAGCATACTTATCAACGAGATTTAACAGTCGACCAAGTTCCGGTGACATCTGCACATCACCTGTATTGTTACTCACCACTGCTAATCGATCGATAAGCTGATTAACGCCCTCGCGAAATTTCGCCACATCAATACCCATCTGGGCGAGTAGCGGTTTTGTAGATCCACCCTGTTGGTCCAACAAGGCCAATATGAGGTGCGCTGGTGCAATTTGATTATGGTCTTTGCCAACGGCCAAAGACTGAGCATCCGCAATAGCGGCTTGCAATTTGCTCGTAAAGCGATCAATTCGCATGGCAATATTCCTTTTTATTCAAAGCTGCACCTATTGTGGGGTTGACCTCTTTTGATTCAAGATCTGACCCATGAAACTGACGGTTTTATTTGCTTTGCATCAAGAGCTATGGCAGTTTCTCGACCTTTTGCCACGCTATGACTCAAATACCAGAAAATAAGCACTCAGAAGTTGCTTTCAATAAGGCAGAAAACACTGGTTTTCGGCACCTTATCAATGCAACACGTTTTTCCTACAATGGACTAGTTGCTGCTGCGAGACATGAATCTGCATTTCGTCAGGAACTGGCGTTACTTCTGATCCTGTCTCCCTGTGCGTACCTTATTGCGACAAGTTGGACGCAATTTGCCTTACTTGAAGCCGTGATGTTACTCGTTTTAGTTGTCGAACTCTTAAATAGCGCTATTGAAGCTGTCGTGGATAGAATCAGCACTGAATATCATCCCACCTCTGGCCTGGCAAAAGACTATGGTTCAGCTGCGGTAATGGTGGCCTTAGTGATTGCAATTATTACCTGGCTCGGTGTCCTTTTGGATCGATTATTGTGATTGACTGGCTACTCGCACCAATTCTAGGCATGTATTTTTCTGTTGTGCCTAGCCACGAGACGGCACCATCACCCTACCCTGAGGACTCGGTAGATGATGCTGTGGTCTGGTATAACGCAAACCAGCCTGCCGATTCTCTGGTACTTGTAACCCTTAAAGCCAGTAATCAACGACCAGTTCTGGCCACCGGCATTCTGGTCTACGACCTTGAAGGTAAACAAAAACAGTTCTTACAGGGTGGTACCCCTAACAATATTGATGCAAGAACTGGCTTCGAAACAGCGACGGAAACCTTCACCCTTATTGTTGCCAGTCACTGGTGGTCTAATGAAGTTGGTCTCTATCGAGTAGACCCGGAGACCCTGACACTGGAACCAATCAAACTGTTCAATACTAGCTTGACCAGGCTTCGAGGCATCTGCGCTGCCAACTTCGATAACAACTATTACTACTATGCGGTAAGTGAGAATGGCGAACTGGAACAGTATCTGGTTGCCAAGGACCTGACTTCAGTTTCACTGGTGGCAAAACGCAAACTGGACTCCTCCGCAGAAGGCTGCGTGGTTGACGACGAACAAAAAGCGCTTTACGTCGCAGAAGAAAGCCAGGGTATCTGGCGATATTCAGCTAACCTCGCCGATGACAAGCCACCGAAGATGATCGCAGGCACCAGTTTTTTAGGCCCGCTTAAACGAGATATTGAAGGACTTGAACTTATCAGGACAAGCAATACAGGTGGTTATTTAGTTGCCTCATCCCAGGGTGCAGATAAGCTGGTAGTCTATGATCGCACTAGCAACGACTATATTGCAGAATTCGATATCAGTGCCCATCTAGGGATTGATGCTGTGACTGGCACTGATGGTATTGCTGCAAGTACTGCTGCCCTCGGTGAGCATTTTCCTGAAGGTATTTTCATTGCACAGGACAATGTGAACACAGAGGGTGAGGCAATATTGAACCAGAATTTTAAGTATGTCCCATTGGAAAATATTCTAACGAAACTACAACGGCTTGAAGATGAGCGATAAGGTATATATTACGCCTGAGGGTGCACGCACGCTTCGTGATGAGCTTAACCATATCTGGAAAGTCATACGCCCGGAAGTGACCCGCAAGGTCGCAGCCGCCGCAGCCCTCGGCGATAGATCAGAAAATGCAGACTATATTTATGGCAAAAAACATCTGCGAGAAATCGATAAGCGAATTCGCTATCTCACCAAACGGCTCGATAATCTTGAAATTGTTGACCGTAAACCGGACGACCAGGACAAGGTATTTTTTGGCGCATGGATAACCCTGGAAGATGAAGCTGGCGAAACGAAAACCATACGCATCGTTGGTGCCGATGAGTTTGATGTCTCAAAAGGTTGGATTAGTTTGAACTCTCCGATGGCGAAAGCCTTACTCGGCAAAAAGAAGGGAACAGATGTCATTATCAAGACGCCTTCTGGTAGTGATGAATTTTATATAGTAGAGGTCACCTATGAGGAGCCATCGGGGACATGAACTTTGAACGTGACAATATTCGAGCCATGTCCGGCTACAGTTATGGTGAGCAGCCAGCTGACAACAAGGTCATCAAACTCAACACGAATGAAAATCCTTTTCCGCCAACACCTCAGGTTGACAAGGTGCTGCAAACTTTTTCATCGGCTGACCTTCGTCGTTATCCCCCTGCGACTGCAGATGGATTTAGACAATGTGCCGCAAAATTACACGGTGTTGAAATAGACAATATCATTGCGACTCGTGGCGGTGACGAACTACTCCGATTGCTTATCACAACCTTTGTTGACCCTGGAGAAGTGATTGGCATGACGGAGCCAACCTATTCGCTCTACCCTGTGCTTGCCCAGATTCAGAACGCTCGGACCCTTGCAATTCCACTAGACGATGCTTCTCTACCGCCAGCAGATTTTGCCAGACAACTAAATGCAGCCGGCACAAAGCTGACTTTCGTCGTTAATCCCCATGCACCTACAGGTCAATTAGTACCAGAATCAACCATACGTAAGCTGGCAGATGAAATCGATTCAATCCTGCTTGTTGATGAGGCTTACATTGATTTCGTCAATCCAGAGTTATCCCACAATTGTCTCGATCTTGTCCGGGACCACGACAATGTCATTTTTTTGCGCACCCTGAGCAAAGGTTATGGACTCGCAGGGCTCAGGTTTGGCTATGGTATAGGACACAAGCAGCTTATCCAGCCGATGCTTGAAAAAACCAGAGACAGCTATAACCTTGATGCACTTAGTCAACAAATCGCAGAAGCCGCTCTGGCTGACCAACACTATGCCAGTGAAACCTGGAAAGTTGTTCGCCAGCAACGTGAGGAACTCAGCTTCGCCCTCACTCAACTGGGATTCTCTGTATCACCAAGCGAAGCAAACTTTCTGCTCGCGACCGTGCCAACTGCACATAATCTGTCTGCCAATTTGATTTACCAGAACCTGAAGGCGGAAGGAATTCTGGTTCGATATTTTACTTCGCTCAACGATAAGATTCGAATTACCGTGGGTAAGCCAGAGGAGAACAAGCAACTGGTCGCAAGTCTTAAGACAATGATATCGACGCTACCCTGACAATCCGCTAGAGTTTAATTCGTGACCGAGGCAATGCTAAAGGTAGGCGCCCATCCAATATGGTAACTGCTGATATCAACGACCAGACCCAGACAGGGCAGATTATCCTGACACCAAATGCTTCCTGGAGTTGGAAGGCTAACCTGTATCTGCTCTATACCCTGGCGGGACTTTCTCTCAGCATCGGGATCGGGTTTATGATGCTAGGCGCATGGGTTGTACTACCCTATTCTATACTCGAGCTTTTGGCGCTTACCGGTTGTATCTACTATTGTGTTTTGCAATGTAATCGACAGGAAGTGATCATCGTCAACGAGCATGAGGTAAGGATTCAGAAAGGTTTTCGAAGACCTGTTGAAACCTCGAACTATCACCGCCTCTGGGCAAAATTTGTCGTTAAAGCACCACGCCATCCCTGGGATACTGAGGTTATTAGTATCGCCTCCCATGGCAAAGAACAAGAACTTGGGAGCTTTCTAAACCAACGGGATAAGTCACTGTTGATCTCGCAACTAAAACGAGTCGTCCCTCACTAGCTAACTCGAGGCTCTCGTATGAGTCCCTCCTGGGCAACGGACGCAATTAGCACGCCTGCCTCGGTAAACATATTACCTCGATTAAAGCCACGCCCTGACATGGCAGCAGGACTTTCCTGGGAGAACAATATCCACTCATCAGCTCTAAATGGCGGATGGAACCACATGGCATGATCAAGACTTGCACTCATCAGACCGGTAAAAAATGACTGCCCATGGGGCAACGCACAAGTCGATAGCAACCCTATATCAGATGCATAGGCAAGCAAGCACTGGTGTACTGTCGGGTCATCATTTAGCTTTTTGTTGGTCCTGAACCAGACGTTCTGAAATGGTTCTCTAACCCTGGGGTGTGCATAGCTAATGGGTTCTACCCGGCGCATTTCAATTGGTTTTTCCAACCCCATGGCGGCCATTTGCGCCAGTACTTCCTTGTCAGTGACCAATTCCTCTTCCGTATAGCATTCATCAGGCGGAGGCACATCCGGCATTTCACATTGATGGGTGAGACCCTCTTCAGGCAATTGAAATGATGCTGCCATGTTAAATATCGCCTCGCCTTTTTGAATTGCTACGACGCGCCGGGTCGTAAAACTTCGACCATCACGAATTCTATCGACCTCATAGATGATTGGATGTTCAGGGTCACCGGGCCGCAGAAAGTAACCATGTAAAGAATGGCAAGGACGCGCTTCAACTGTACGCAGCGCAGCAATTAGCGCCTGCCCTAGTACCTGACCACCAAACACACGCGCTCGACCAAGAGGCGTGCTATAACCGCGAAACAGGTTCACATCCAGTTGTTCAAGGTCAAGCTGACTTAACAGCGAATCGAGAATATCCAATTGCCTACCTTTTTTATAAGTAACAGTTTTTGCGTGTGCGAAAGTCTAGCGGCTGGTTAGCTGAGAATAAAACGCGAGTATCAATCATACCAGAATCGTGAAAATGCATTACGCGCCCTTTGCACTTCCATGCCATTTGCAGACAATTGAATATAAATGGCACCCGTCTCGGCAGTGTTCAGGGTCAGGATACCCCTATTTCGATATCGATCTGCGACAATCGCATCGGGATGACCAAATCGATTCTGATAGCCAGTGGAAAAAACAACGAGTCCAGGATTAACATGATTGATAAAGGCAGGTGTTGAAGAGCTGCGGCTACCATGATGAGGTGCCAACATTACATCAATTGTCGGCAAGGGGTACTGAAGTAGCATTGCTTCAACAGATGCTTCTATGTCCCCAGGCAGTAGTAGATTGCCAAACGCCGTTTCTACCAGAATCACACAAGATAGATTGTTGTCATTATCACCAGCAATACCAGGAATACTTCGTACCTTTATTGCACCAACCTGGGTCGTTTGCCCCTGGTTGCAATCTTCGCCGATGGCAGGGTCACTGGATAAGGTTTTACGAATCTTGATGCGGCGTTTTAATCCTCCTGTACCCCCGGCATGATCCAGATCATTGTGACTAATAACCAGTAGATCGACATCTTCTTGCCGAATGCGTTTAAGCGCTGGAAAGACAATTTGCTCCCCTGCATCAAATCGACCATATGCAGGTCCAGCATCATAAACCAGGCTTGAGTTCCCCTGGTTTACGACCACACTCAATCCCTGACCAACATCTAGAATATTGATCTTCACCCTGTCATCAAGCAGTTCGGCCGGTGCCATCACCGGCAGCCAACAAAGCAGACCAAGCCAACGAATTGAAAAACCCCGGGGCAGAAGTATTAAGCCGCTGCCAACCAAGGCCAGAAACAGTAAAAGCATATCTGACTCACTGTGGCGGAATACAAGATCCAATTCGGCAAAATAGGCCAGTACTCGTTGCATCACCCCTAATAGCATCATGACGAGGTCCAATAAAGGCGCTTCAAACGGCAGCGAAAAACCTGATACCAGCAATAGCAGCAACATAAGCGGCACCAGAATCACACTAACAAATGGAATCGCAATTAAATTAACCAGCAAAGACGCAAAAGAGAATTGAAACACCCAACAAATCAATAGCGGTGCTATTGCAACAAAGGCAACCCACTGAGTGCTTACCAGGCTAATGATCTTTCGGCGCGTCACATCACTGGAACCACCAAAAACAAGTATCAAGGCAAGCACGACGCCGAAAGATAACCAGAACCCGGCGTTCAATCCGGCAAAGGGATTGGCTAATAACACCGCATCAAATGCCAGCAATAAAATGAGCGGTGTAGACACCTGGCGTCTTAAGGCTAGCGCGATCAACCCGACACTCGTCATGATCAGCGCCCGCTGAACCGGCAGGCCGAAACCAACGATTAAGCTATAAGCAAAAATGCCCAACAATGTTGTGCAGAGCGTCAGCGGTTGTCGATAAGCGGCACTCCCTCTAAATAACCACCCAGTTACAGCAAATAAAAAGCCTGCTACCAACCCCACATGCAGGCCGGAGATAATTAGCAGATGATTTGTTCCAGTATCAGACAATATCTGCCACATGGTGGGAGAAATACTCGTGCTTTCACCAATTAGCAATGCGACCAAAAGGCCTCTTGTCTCTTGGTGTAGCAGGCCTGTTTGATGCGCAAAATAGCGATCAAGGCTCGCCATGACAGCTTGCCGAAAAACCTGATGACTTGCGCCCCAGCCCGCTGTTTCCAGACGCAGATTATCCTTATGTTTGACGACATAACCTGTCCCGTGAATACCCTGGGAGATCAACCAGGCTTCATAGTCAAACAGGCCGGGATTGACCAGTCCATGAGGTCGCACCAATTTGACCTTTAGTCGCCATTTTTCGCCAGCGGCTGGTGCGACTCGACCTGGCTGCTGGTACCAGGCAAGAGAAACCTTTTGAACGGCTGTATCTGGAATTGATTTAACAACATCGAATATAAATCTCGAACTGCGGCCTGTTGATCTCGGTAAGGATGCAACATAGCCTTCTATCAAGATGGGTTGATTTTCGAACCCGACAGGTAAATTTCTCGCCAGCCAGATATGTCCCCATAGGCTGCCGTAGACAATGCCAACCAGCAGACCAGTGACAAGTTGTATTTTCCAGAACCGATACAAGATCAATGCTGTCACGACCAGTGCCAGCATCAAAATCAACCCAGGTAAGATGGGAAACTTGCTAACAGCAACAATGCCAATTCCCAGTGCAAGTAAAAACTTTTGCATGGACGACCTCTCAAATCCTGTATTTAGCATGAGCCAGATATGCGATCTGCGGGTCTTTGGCGATTCTTAATGTAAGTCTTGGCTGTCAATCCACAAGACACAAGGCATAATAGGCCGTCGTGCCAGTGCTGGTACGCGTTAATTCGAAGAAGGAACAACCGGATAACATGCCGTGAAGAGGTTTAAAAGGCACCTACCAACCAAGGAGCATATAAAGAACACACGCACCTTGCAGTTTTTGGGTCACATCATATTGGAACCTAACTTGTGGCACTTTAACCGCCACTCAGTTTCGTTCGCCACTTTGATCGGTATTTTTTGCTGCTTTTTACCTATCCCGTTTCAAATGATTCCTTGTGTACTGCTCGTCGCCTGGGTGCGATGTAATCTGCCCCTGGCTGTTGCGCTGGTCTGGATAAGCAACCCCATCACCATGCCGCCGATGATGTATTTCACCTATCGCATCGGCACGCTAATTCTGGGTACACAAAATGAAGTGAAGGAAGTTCAGATATCTCTTGAATGGCTAGCGTCGCAATTGTCTGTGGTCTGGCAACCCTTGTTATTAGGTTCGCTGTTAACAGGTCTGGTGTTAGGGATTATTGGGTTTACGATTGTCAGGGTCTACTGGCGCTGGAAGGTTGCTCGAAACTGGTCAATGCGCCGTCTGAGAAAGAGCCTGGTGACAAAAGTCCATCCCAGCAACACGAATCCAGAGTAGTTATTCTGCACGCAATACTGCCGCTGGTTCCACCTTTGAGGCACGATATGCCGGGTAAATTGTTGCTAAGACTGTAATGCCGAGAGATACACAGGCAATGACTATCAGATCATCAAAACGAACGTCTGTTGGCACCCTATCAAAATAGGTCCCAGCCAGCATACGACCACCCAACATGTCTTCGAAGGCGCCAACGATTTCAGTCACATGATAGGCAAGTGGCACGCCAATGCATAAGCCAAGTACAACACCTGACAGTCCAATCAGTACACCTTGAACAACAAAAATCATGGTGACCTGTTGCTTCGCTAACCCCATGGTCCGCAGCACGGCAATTTCTGATTGCTTATCTTTCACCATCATACTAAGCCCGGAAATGGTGTTAAACGCTGCTATCATGACGATAAGCGTCAAGAGTAGAAACATCATTAGTTTTTCCATCTTTACCGTCTCGAAGAAATCTCCATATTCCTCAGACCATTTTTCGACCCTGTTTCCGTCCAGGCCCGCAAGCTGGATGTACTTTTCCACATCGAAAATATTGTGCAATGTTATTCGCTGACCGGCGTCTGCTTTGCCAACAATTTTTTGCAAATCGTCTATGTGCAAGAGCACTAGACCATAGTCCATCTCTGATCCAAGGGTGAAGGTACCCGCAAGTGTCGTTCTTGCGATTTTTGGTAGTACCGTATTACCTTCATCTGAAGGCACGGGAATCAGCATGGTCGTGCTACTACCAGGCCAGAGGCCAAATCTTGCCGCCAGAGAACTACCAAGTAACATGTTGTAGCTACCAGGTGCTAGATCCTTCAAGCTACCTTCCACAATATGATCTGGAATAATGGAAACCCTCGCCTCCTGGTCCGGATCAATACCGTAGATAGCGACGAGTCTTGCTTCTCCTCGACCTACGATCATGCCTTCATAGCGCACAAATCTGGCACTACCTTGAACTAGCGGTTCAACTGCAGGATTCGTCGCACTTTCGCCAGGCACAATAAGATGAGGCACAGCACCGAGGATACGAAGTTTTAGCTGACTATCGAATCCATTCATCACAGACACCACAACAACCAGTGCTATCACACCAAGCGTTAAACCAAAAATCGACACCCGGGTAATAAATGACAGGTAAGCACTGCCCTTCTGCCCCATGGAAAAACGTAAACCAACGAGAAATGCTGTATTCACGTTTCCAGTACACCATTATGAAGCCGAAGTTTACGATCCATCCGATTCGCCAGTTCTGTATTGTGCGTCACAATCACAAAACTGGTGTTTAACCTTTCGCTAAGCTCAAGCATCAAGTCATCAACCTGGGCTGCTGATTGCTCATCTAGATTTCCGGTGGGTTCGTCAGCCAGGACACACCCTGGTTCACCCACCAGAGCGCGAGCGATAGCAACTCTCTGTCTTTCTCCGCCGGACAATTGAGCAGGTTTATGGCTAGACCTTGCCGCAAGCCCCACTTCATTCAACATTTCCGAGGCAGCCTGCAATGCTTCTTGTTTATCCACTGATCGGATGTACAAGGGCATCGCAACATTTTCCAGCGCCGTGAAGTCTGTTAGTAGATGATGGAACTGATAGACGAATCCCAGGGATCTATTTCTGAGTTCACAAAGTGCTTTTTCATTTAGGTTGTAAATGGACTCACCACCAATTTGCACATCACCAGAATCAGGTACATCCAGGCCCCCTAATAAATGCAGCAGCGTGCTCTTCCCACTACCGGATAAGCCGACGATGGCAACTCGTTCTCCCTCGGCAACGTCTAGATTCAATCCAGCGATAATCTGTAACTTTTTGTCACCTTGAAAATATGACTTCTGCAGGTCAGTGACCCGAATAATGCTACTCATATCTCAAGGCCTCCACAGGATCAGCACGACCGGCCACATAGGACGGATAAAGGGTTGCAATAAAGCTAATCAACAATGATACAAATGAAATTTTTATCAGATCTGCTAAGAGGATTTCAGAGGGCAGGTAATGAATAAAGTATTCATCCATTATGCCAAGTTGTAGCAAGCCATCGATAAAGGCGTAAACCTCTGTAATGTAGTTGGCAACCAGACAGCCTATAAACAAACCGACAACAACACCTGCTGTACCAATTGCGACACCCTGAAAAACAAAGATCATCAGAATCTGCCCGGTCGATGCTCCCATCGTTCGCAAGATAGCAACATCCCCCTGCTTCTCATTTACAATCATGACGAGATTAGATACCAGATTAAACGCCGCGACTGCAATCAACATAAGCAGGAGTAAAAATAAGGTCGACTTCTGCGTTTGTATCGCATCATAGAGATTCCCGTGCCGGCGCATCCAACTATTCCCGTAGAAGTCGTCGTGGGGCATAGTCCTGGCAAGCTCCTGTAGCACTCTTGGTGCATCAAATAGATCGACCATTTTGATGCGTAAGGTATCGATACGGCCTTTTCTACCAAGCTTTAATGCATCAGCAACATGCATGTACACCTGATTTTTATCTACATCAGAGCCAACCTCGAAAATGCCAACCACTGTAAATCGTTTCGTCCTCGGTATGGGTCCAGCAAGGGTAATTTGAGCTTCCGGCATTACCAGCGTGACCTTCTCGCCAACAGTTAGATTGAGCCGTCTGGCGAGAACGGCGCCGACTACTAGATTAAAATCACCTTGAGAAAGGTTTGCTAGTGATCCCTCAATAAAATAGCGGTCGAGAATAGAAACCCCCGCCTCAGCCGCCGGATCTATACCTGCATAACCAACCCCATTGACCTTGCCATGGCCAACCAGTAATACATTACCCTCCTCAATCGGTGCTATTGCCACAACCTCTGGATGCTGCTCAAGGTCCGCCGCAGTTTCACGCCAATCAGAAAAACCACTGGATTTCGACAATACCCCATGGGGCATCACACCCAGTACACGTTCCCGAAGCTCTCTTTCAAATCCGTTCATCACAGACAAAACAATAACCAGTACCGCGACCCCTAACACCAATCCAGCAACTGAGATAGTGGTCATGGAAGACACTAGTTTGTCGCCAACGCCAGATCGGGCATAGCGAATCGCAGTTAAAAGAGGCCAGTATGCCAAAGTGAGTCACAGGAAAATGAGGTGAGGTGATTTTTCCACATCTGACCCTTTTTTTCATCGCCTGGTTTCACTAATCACGAGATTAGGGGCCAATATCGGCTACCAAGTTGGTCGAGAACCAATTTCGAGATAGAATTGGTCCTTCGACAAATTGTCGGCAATGAGATGATGGTGAATAAAGCCATTGTGTTTCTTTACCCCCTTCGAGAATGGCCATGATCGTTATCCTTCACCCAGATGTTCAACAACAAAGCGATGTTTATCAGAAAATCATTAGCTATTTAGAACAGCTACCTAACGTACAAATCAAAAGTCATGAAATTCAGGGTGCAGAACAAAAGCTCACAGAGATTTATTTGCTGGGCGATACCCATAAGTTAGATGAAACGGAAATAGAATCCCTGGACGGTGTTGAACGAGTTATCCGCATTTCCCAGGAATATCGCATTCTCGGTCGACACTCGGACGGGAAACGATTATCGGGCTTTAGTTACAACGGGGTCTCATTCAGTCAAGACAACTTCCATGTGTTCGCAGGTCTATGCGCGGTGGATGTCCCAGAGCATGTCGAGATCATGATGAAGGCTCTTCAAGCACGTGGACAGGTGTGCACACGGATGGGCGCCTATAAACCAAGAACCAATCCCTACTCTTTTCAAGGGCATGGTAAGGCTTGCCTACCCTGGGTGTTCGAGCTGGCCGGCAAATATGATATCAAGGTCATTGCAATGGAAGTGACCCACGAATCCCATGTAGATGAGATAAACGAGGCCCTCGAGAAAACAGGCAACCCCACAGGGGTCATGCTCCAAATTGGTACCAGAAACACACAAAACTTCGAACTACTTAAAGCCGTTGGGCGGCAAAGGATATTGCCTGTGTTGTTCAAGCGCGGTTACGGTGTCAGTTTGAATGAGTCTCTGAACGCTGCTGAATATCTTGCCAGTGAAGGTAGCTCGAATGTGATCTTCTGTTTGCGTGGTATGAAGAGCGAGGGTGGCGCGCCACATCGTAATATGGTCGACTTTGGACAGGTACCCGTAGTTAAACGGCTTACCAGAATGCCTGTATGTGTAGACCCTTCCCATTCTGTCGGTAGTCGGGACAGATCCGCTGACAATGTTCTCGATGTTGTTCACGCTGCTTCACAGGGGGTTGTGGCTGGTGCAAACATGGTTCTGGTTGACTTCCACCCGGCGCCAGAGAAGGCGCTAGTAGATGGCCCACAAGCCTTGCTCATGGAAGAATTGCCAAGGTTTTTAGATGATATGCAGGCTAGCCATGAGTTCTACAAGCGGCGCCTGCAAATCTGGCAGGACTAGCTAGCGATTATGAAGCGTCGTAGAAGGCAGGCTTTTTCGAACTAGTCTTTTGAGTGGTTTGCTCTTCACATTTGCTTGTGTCGCCGCCACAGATTTCGCAGGCACCATCGACGCCCATATTACCCAGGCCACCACATGACCCGGAGATCGGTGCGCGACCATAGATCACACCAACTGCCATTGCGGCAATTACTGCAACCATCACCATAAACGTCAAAATAAATTCAGCCATTGGTATTCACCTACTTTAATCTTCCAGCGTGTTTATTCAGATAGTTTGCAAATGCGTGACTATATTGTTCAGCAAAGCCATCTGAGGTTTTAAGTATAACTAATGCGGCAATATCTTGCTCGTTTGCCATTTTCATCCCTGCTTCGGCCCCCATCACGTTAATGGCGGTTGCAATACCATCTGCATAGGCCGTGGTATCGGCAATGACCGTCACTGACGCGACATTGTGGGTAATTGGATATCCAGTGGTTGGGTC
>CBDUKY010000039.1:0-12799 GCA_965367925.1 uncultured Pseudomonadales bacterium
GGTGATGATAAACCACACCTTTCGGATCACCAGTCGTACCTGATGTGTAGTTTAAGGAAATGGCAGCCCATTCATCTGCAGGTAGTTGCCATGGAAAATCTGCATCCCCGATTTCAAGTAGCTGGTCGTAATTTGTCTCCCCGACTAATTCACCACCCTCATAAAAGGGATCATCTACATCTACAACCAATACTTGCTGATCAGGGTTTTCTTCTTTAAGGATATCAAGGGCTTGCTTGATCGTGTCAGAAAACTCTCTATCCACCAGTAGCACCCTCGCTTCTGCATGTTGCAAGATAAACGCAATAGTCCTGGCATCAAGCCTTGTATTGATTGCGTTTAACACGGCACCTGTCATTGGTACGGAAAAATGTACTTCGAGCATCTCAGGGATATTCGGCAACATGACAGCCACAGTGTCTCCTTCACCGATGCCGCGTTTAGCCAGAGCAGATGCAAATTTTACGCATCGCTCATAGGTTTCTCCCCAGCTTCGGCTAAGGGTTTCATGAACCACAGCCTCATGATCAGGGTATAGATCCGCCGCCCGCTTGATAAAGCTCAAAGGTGACAAGGACTCGAAGTTCGCTGGATTCTTATCTAGATGTTGTGAATATATGTTGCTCATTGCCTACTTATTTCTGGTTGTCCGGTAACCTAAACGGTAACATTTTGTTTTTCGAAAAGGCACTGGATATTCTATTGATGACGATTGACGTTGTGATGTTCGACCTGGGCGGTGTACTTATTGAGCTAAAGGGTTTACCTATTGATCCAGACCACACAGAGGCTGATGGCGAGGCTATTATGAAGGCCTGGGCCCGGTCGCCGGCAGTCAGACGATTCGAGTCAGGCCAATCGGACCCACATACTTTTGCTGCCGAGATGATTGAAGAATTTTCGGTCAATACCAGCGTCGAGCAATTCGTCGAACACTTTGCCAACTGGCCGAACGGTTTGATCCAGGGTGCAGAGGAACTCCTGGCCAGACTTGCAAAAGCACATCATCTGGCTTGTCTATCCAACACAAATGCCTTGCACTGGGATCGATTCGAGCGAGAAGAGACCTTCCTTGAGCATTTTCATACCCACCTACCGTCCCACCACACCGGATATATGAAGCCTGATACCATTGCCTTTCAGCACGCTGCTGATCACTTACAAGTCACGCCAGCGAACATCCTGTTTCTCGATGACAATCAATACAATGTGGATGCAGCCAGAGCAATAGGTATGCAGGCGGAGCTTACCCGGGGCGTTGATGAAGCAACCCGGCATATTCAGCAATATGGCCTGATTTAGACCCCCGCCGCAGCTATTCATCTGTGGTAGCATGCCTTCAAATCCCGAGGAAATTCGAAATATGTTTGGTAGTTTTCTGAGCCGCTTCTGGCAGGCTGTCACAGCGACTAAAAATGCTATTGGTAACCTGCTACTCATTGCCTTCGTTATTTTTATACTTGTATCCATTTTTAGTGTTGAATCAGAAAGCATTCCTGATTCCACGGCACTCGTTATCAATCCTACCGGTGTTATCGTCGAACAGCTCCAGGTTGTTGATCCGGTTTCCAAATTTCTTTCCGGCTACGCCAACGAGAATGCTGAAACAAGTCTAAAGGACATTCTCGACGCCATTGATGCCGGCGCAGAAGACGAACGGATAAAACTTCTGGTACTGAACCTCGATAAATTGCGCGGTGCAGGCTTGAGTAAACTGGAAGAGATTGGCCAACGGATAGACCAGTTCAAACAAACTGGAAAACCCGTCTACGCCTTTGGTGATGGGTTTAACCAGAGTCAGTATTTCCTCGCTAGCCATGCTGATAAGGTCTATATCAATGAGTCTAGTTTCGGAATCTACAGTGGCGTGTTTTTGACCGGTATTGGCACCTATCCAACCTACTTCAAGTCAGCGCTCGAAAAGCTAAAAATCAAGTTTAATGTTTATCGGGTCGGTAATTTTAAAAGCGCTGTGGAACCCTACTTGCGGGATAACATGTCTGATGATGCTAAATTGTCGAACAAGGCCTGGCTCAACAACCTATGGCATGAATACCGTTCTGTGGTCGCCCACCACAGAGATATTAGTGTCGATAGTTTCAATCGCTATACAGATACCTATGATGAACTACTGGCAGCAGCAGGCGACCCTGCAACCCTCGCCATTCAATATGGTTTAGTTGACGATACGCTGAGCATTGATGAATGGTATCAGACGGTAAATGATGTCCTTGGTATTAGTGACAAAGAAGAAGGTTATGAAGCGGTAGGATTTCGCGGCTACTTGACGCAAGTCCGACCGGCGATTCCGGTGGTCAATCCCTCATCAAGCAAGGTTGCAGTGATCACAGCCAGTGGTGTCATCTATGATGGCGAACGCCCCCCTGGTGAAATCGGCTCAGACACCTTAAGTCAACTTATCAATCAAGCTCGACTTGATGACAGTGTTAAAGCCCTTGTGCTTCGAGTTGATAGTCCCGGTGGCAGTGCGTCTGCATCTGAAAAAATTAGACAAGCACTACTTCGTACCAGGGCTGCTGGCAAACCTGTTGTTGTTTCTATGGGCAGCTATGCCGCTTCTGGTGGTTATTGGATCGCAGCACCAGCTAACAAGATCTTTGCTACCCAGACCACCATTACTGGTTCTATTGGCACCTTTATGAGCTTTCCGACGCTGGAGGATGCAGCGGCAAATTTTGGTATTTATTCTGACGGGGTTGGCACGACGCCACTTTCAGGCTCACTAAATATGCTCAAAGATGTGAACCCTATGCTGGACAACATCTTGCAGCAGTCAGTTAATTCGACCTATGCAAGGTTCATTGGCCTCGTCGCCGAGGGTCGAGAACTAACAACTGAACAAGTTGACACACTGGGCCAGGGCCGGGTCTGGGCCGCGACCGATGCACTTGATCATGGGCTTATTGATGCGATTGGTGGTATCGAAGATGCCGTCGCCTCCGCCGCATTGTTAGCTGATCTTACTAATTATGAAGTGCTCTATGTAGAGCCTACCATGTCCGCCAAAGACCGGTTCTTGCAAGAATTGCTAAATAATACCTTGCTCAAGATACATACCCTCGCAGGTGGCTTTAGCTTCAACCAACTTTTCGTACCCCAACAGCTGGGCCATCAGGTTCAAGAATTGATGCGCATGAGTCAGTCGCCTGGGCTCTATATTCAGTGTTTGGAATGTAAGGTGAGTTTCTAGACCATGCAAAAACACCGTGAGTTGACGCTAGAACGTATTGGCCAATTCGGTAGGCGGCTAGAAAAATACATTTACGTAAATCCAAGACCGCTCAAACTCAGCTATTTTACGACGAGCGAGCCAGTCTCCTTTGCAGAACTCGGCCGTCATAGATTCAAGTCTATTCAGGTTGGCGAGCAATGGGGTAAAGATTTTGACTGTGCATGGTTCAAGATAACTGGTCGCGTCGAGCGGAGCCAACGTGGAAAAAATCTCGTTGCGGTAATCGACCTTGGGGGTGAGGCCTGCTTATTTAGTCCGTCTGGAAAACCCCTGCAGGGACTAACACCAAAATTTGATGACCAACATGGTGGCTTTATTGGCCCCAAAAAGGAGCTCAAACTTTATCAGCAGGCCAAGGGCACAGAAAAGATAAATCTGCTCCTTGATGCTGGCGCTAATCATCTGCAAGGTAGACAACGTCAGTGCAGTATCAAACAAGCCGACCTGTGTGAATTCAACGAAATCGCCTTCAAACTCTTCCATGAGTACCGCTTTCTTGAACTATTACTCAAGGCGTTACCAGAGAATAATCGTCAAGCACAATTACTATTTCGTGCACTAAACGATGTCAACAATCTAGTTGATGACTTCAGTGATAGCGCGCTCAAAAAAGCCAGACGTCGTCTTCAACAAGAACTGAAACATCGTGCTGTCGACACAGCCTTAAATGTCTCCGCTATTGGTCATGCACATCTTGATGTGGCCTGGCTCTGGCCCCTTAGAGAAACTGTGCGTAAATGTGCAAGGACCTTCTCTACTGCTTTGCGCATGATGGATGAATATCCAGATTATCATTTTGGTGCTAGCCAACCTCATCTTTATCAAATGACAAAGGATAACTACCCCGCTTTATATAAAGACATCAAGCAAGCAGTGGCTAAAGGCCGCTGGGAAGTTCAGGGTGGTATGTGGGTAGAGAGTGATTGCAACATTCCTTCAGGGGAATCACTTGTTCGTCAGGTCTTGTATGGCAAACGATTCTTTCAACAGGAATTTGGCATCGACGTTGACCATCTCTGGCTGCCAGATGTTTTTGGCTACAGTGGTGCTTTGCCCCAGATACTAAGAAAGAGTGGCATCAACTATTTCACAACCCACAAGCTAAATTGGAACCAATTTAATCAATTCCCTCACCACACCATGTATTGGCAAGGTATCGACGGGACGAAGATTTTTTCTCATTTTATGACCGGCAATGACTACAATGTGCCGGCAACACCTGACGCATTTATGCGCTTCGAATCAGAAAATCGTGATGGAGATCGCACTAACCATGCTCTTTGCCTATTTGGTATCGGTGATGGTGGCGGTGGTCCAGGTCGAACACATATTGAGTGGACAAGGCTCGCAAGAGACCTGCAAAGCTTGCCGAAAGTGACCATGGAAAAGGCAGCTGACTTTTTCCCAAAAGCCGAGGCCGACGCAGTTGACCTGCTCACCTGGGTAGGTGAACTCTATTTTGAATATCACCGGGGCACCTACACCACCCAGGCCCTGGTTAAAAAAATGAATCGAAAGCTAGAGTTTTTGATTCGTGAAGTTGAAATCGCTTACTCACAATTGCCACCAAAGCACTATCCCGGCAAGGACCTTGAACGGTTGTGGAAGGTACTATTGTTAAATCAATTTCACGACATTATTCCAGGGTCTTCGATTACCCGGGTCTATGATGAAGCCCATGCTCAATACCAGGCAACCAATACAGAACTACAGAACCTGCTAACCATCGCTCAACAGCAGATTGCTCGTCGTATAGACACAAGGTCTCTTAACAAGCCCCTGATCTTGAGTAATAGTCTGTCATGGCAAAGAGAAGATCTGGTCCTACTACCCGGTGCCAGATCAGAAAAATGGCAAAGTGCAGATGGACAAGCCCTGGCAACACAAAAAGTAGCTGATGGTGTACTCGTTTCAGTACCAGTATCTGGATTAGGCTATACCCTTATTCAACCAGACCCTAAACGCCGCTCTCTGCAGAATAGCCAATCCACCTTAAAAACAAATCCCTGGCTACTTGAAAATAAGTTAATCAGAGTCGAGCTTAATAAGTCTGGTGGCATCAAACGTATATTTGATAAACAGGCCAACAGAGAAGTATTAGAAGGAGGAAAAGGTAATCACTTCTGCCTTTATGAAGATCTGCCGCTTGCTTACGAAGCCTGGGATATCGATGCCTATTACCTGGAAAAGGCACCTTCCCATCCTGTCCTCATCTCCTCAACCGTCGTCAATGAGGGGCCCTTAAAAAATTCTATAGAACAGGTTTACGAGGGGGAAAATTATCGCATAGTGCAGACCATATCAGTGACTCGTGACAACCCCATGATCGAATTTGATACCCAGGTTGACTGGCAGGCTTCACAAAAAATGCTCCGGGTTAATTTCCCAGTCAATGTTCATGCAACGGACGCTACCTACGAGATTCAATTCGGCCACCTTAAGCGGCCCACTCATATGAATACAAGCTGGGACATGGCTAGATTTGAATCAGTCGCGCACAAGTGGGCAGACATCTCCCAACCAAATTACGGCGTCGCTCTGATTAACGATTGTAAATACGGTTACAGTATTCAGGGTAATATCATGTCGATGAATCTGTTACGTGCCCCTACCCGCCCAGATCCTGAGGCAGACCGACATCAGCATCAATTTCGCTATGCACTACTACCACATGCTGGTAATCATGTTGAGGCTGAAGTTGTGCAGCGAGCTTACGAATTTAATGTGCCGCATCAAGTATTTGCCGGTATCGATAATCACACACCTCGACGTGCACTTAAAGCTACCTTTCTAAACTGCGATGCTAAAAACCTGGTAGTTGATTCAATCAAACAGGCTGAAGATGATTCATCGACGATTGTCCGCCTCTACGAATCTGCAGGCATCGATACCAGCGCAACAATTGATTTACCGGCATCAACGGCGCAGGTCAGTTACGCCAATTTGATGGAGCAATCTCTTCGGGAACTCCCCATGAATGACAGGCGACAGATCAAGATATCGGTGAAACCCTTCGAAATCTTGACCCTCAAGCTTCAAGCGTAAGAATCACAATTATTCAGCGCTGCAAATTTATTCAGCTCATATTCAGAAGCACCGCGCTAAATTGATCATCAGTATCAAGCAAGCCGGAGATTCACATGCAGAAAATCATCCTCATCGCACTATTAGTCGGGTCCTGTGGCGTCCGCGCAGCAGAGCAGTCTGCTGACACAGACCTTGAAGCTGATTACGAAGCATCAAGTCAACCACTGGTTGACCATCCACCTCGATATGAGGAGGAACTTGAGAAGGTTTATGTAGAGAATGGTGCGCCAACATCTTCCAGCTATCATTCTAAGAATGATCAGGAAACCTGTTTTTACAGTACCGAACACGATCATTTGCACTGCTACTCAAATGAAATCGCGAGTGTGGATCGAACAGTCACGCAGGTTGAACGGCAAGTGGTAGTGATTGATGAGCGTCCGACCAGATATGTAAGAACTAATCCTATTAGCCAGGGATTAGGTATTGGTCTCGCTATTGGATTGCCTATTGCCATTCACCACGCCAGCTATAGCCATCACGATAATCACCGACGCTATAACAAACGGTATCGCCATAATCGCTACTATGGTCATTATTCAAATGGCTACGGAAAACATCGATACAAGTATCGTAGGGGCCATCACTAACGCCAGAATTCTCCAAGCTTTTGTTCAAGCTGCAGTAGGTTCTTGACCTGCTGCGGCTGCCAATTTTCAGGGAACAATCGTTGATAACGACTTTCGTTGAAGCGATGATCGACAAGGCAGACGATGCCTTTATCAGTCTCTGATCTGATCACTCGACCTGCGGTTTGTAATACCTTGTTCATACCGGGATACTGGTAAGCATACTCGAAGCCAGCACCTTCAAATGCCGGTTGATCAAAGTACTGTCGAATTAGATTTCTCTCAACACCGACTTGCGGCAGACCAACACCCACGACAATTGCGCCTATTAAGCGCGAACCTTTTAGATCTATACCCTCAGCAAATATGCCACCCATGACTGCAAAGCCCAGAACCTGTTCTTCAGCTTTGAAGCCATCAAGAAAACTGGATCTCTCTTCATCAGCCATGATTGGCTGTTGAACTAGTAGGCTCACTTCAGGATGGCGTTCAACAAACTTCTGCTGCACCATGCCGAGATATGCATGGGAAGGAAAAAAGACCAGATAGTTACCGGCTTTAGCCTTGATAACCGTGGCGATCAAATCAACGAGATCATAAAGACTGTTATTTCTCTGCTGATAGGTAGTCGATATAAAGCTGGTTACGAATACACCGAATTTGTCAGGATCGAACGGCGACGGAATTTGATACCAGTTAGCAGCTTCATTTACACCCATCAAGGTATTGAAATAAGGTTGCGGTGACAAGGTGGCGGAAAAGCAAATACTAGATTTCATCCGTTCAAAACCAAGTGCCAGACCAGGGCCAGGATTAAGACAAAAAAGTTTTAATCGTGTGCCCCTACCTTCCTGGCTAATGATGTGTGCATAACCAGATTCCGCACTTTCCATCACCTTTATAAAGCGCAAGGCATCGAAATAGAGTTGTAACAGGGCTGCTTGATATTCTCGTGGAATGGCTTCTTCAAGACAGGACTCTGCAACTTCATTAAAACGACGTAACTTCTGAAACAGACTTTCAGGGAATTGATCGACTGCTGCACTTGCCGATTGCTTCAGCTGCGGCTTCAAGGGTTTTATAATGGCGAGAATTTCCCGGTTAATGCCATCTAGTGCCTTAATCAGCACCTGATCCTGGAAGCCGGCCGCCTTCACTTGATTTTTCAGGGCCAGGACATCATCTTTTTCAAAGGTTGCTGAAAACATATCCCTACCACGGTCCACAAGGTTGTGGGATTCATCCATCAGCAGCCCATAGGCCATTGGTTTCTCATCAAAATAGCGCCGTAAATAGACGCCAGGATCAAAAACATAGTTGTAATCGCAGATCACCAGATCAGCAAGCTCCGATAAATCTAACGATAATTCAAAGGGACATATACTTGCTTCACGCGCAAGAGTTTCAATCCTATCCCGGGTCAAAGACGTTTTATCCTTGACGACCTCAGTGACGACCGCTGGCAACTTGTCATAGTATCCGCGCGCATATTCACAATAATCTGGATCGCAAGGGGTCCCAGGGTTAAAGCATATTTTTTCTTTTGCGGTTAAGCTCACATCCCGGAGCAGAAGCCCTTGCTGCTTCATATCCTGCACAGCAGTTTGTGCCATCTGTTGACCAGATGTCTTTGCCGAAAGATAAAACACCTTGTCATAGCTCAGTTCTCGTAAGGCCTTAACCGCAGGAAACAGACTTGCCATGGTTTTACCAATACCTGTAGGTGCCTGTAAAACCAGTTGTTGATTGGCCTGCATTGAACGATAAACACTGACAGCCATTTGCCTTTGGCCGGCCCGAAACTCGTCATAGGGGAAAGACATCTGTTCGATGGATGCATCCCTTTGTGCGCGCCATGCTAATAACTGTCTAAGATATTGTAGATAAGATTCAGCCATCTGTTCATAGCGAGCCTCAAGATCTTCCACTAACCAGAGCGTATCGAAGTTATATTCTCTCTGTTCATCGATGTGATAATAGGTAAGCCGAAGCGTTAGTTGCTTCACTTCATGCTGGCGCGCTAACAAACAACCATAGACTTCCAACTGAGCCCAGTGGAGTTTTGATACAGACACTGGAATCTTGTCGGTACTAACCCGGATTGTTTTTATTTCTTCAACCAGAAAGTTTTCAAGGTCAGGGATATAACCATCAGCACGCCCCTTGATGATTAGGTTGATACCTTGATCCAATAGTTGATCTTCAACACTGCACTCGGGGATATAACCATCCGGCCGGGATTTTTGTAGTTTCTGATGCCCCTTTATGCCATCTAACGCATTGCTGCGTGAAGAAAAGCGAAAATGTATATCACCACTACTTGCGACCCGTTGAACAAAGTCTTTAACGCTAGCCTGATAGTTCTGGGTTACGCCCATATGACATTTACGACCCTGGCAGGCATATCGTGTTGATGAAAGAATCTGAGCCACCGCTTCTGGTTGTCTTGCAATGTATCTCCAGGTCCTTTGATCTCGATCATACAGTAGCCGGTTTCAGAAAATGTCACGAGGTCTGGCAATCCATTGCAATTATGTCTTAGATCACGGAGCAAACGTTTAAAGATCAGGACCAGGTGCTGTTGTGGAATCTGCTCAAGGGCAAGCTCGAGCAATGTACCTGTCATGCGTTGCCAATTGACAAAATAGTTAGCAATGCCCTGCTTTTGCTCAAAGGTCGCAAGCACTGTTTCTGAAAAATAGTCTCCGTCACCCATGCGATTAAGACGTTGATCAATTAGTTCTTGGCGCCGATCATGGAACAAAGGCCCAAACAAATCTGATGGTCCTCGCTGCAACGGATTAAAGAACACACCTTTAACAGGTGCAAAGATCACATCCCAGAAGTACAACCCGAATAAGCCAGGTAATAGGCTATTCTCCACGTAATAGCAGTGCTCACCAGTCCCCTCGTAGTATTGCTGTGCAACCATTTCAACCCGCTCACCGGGGATTGCTGTGGTGGTAATCTGCTCGATTGGAAAACTATCTTTTGTTGCTGGTGCAACCCAGTCAGGTATTGGCTTTCCTTTGCAGAGCTTCAAACTAAATTTGTGTGCAAACTCATACTCGGCTTCCGTTTCAGGCTGACGCGCAATTTGTTCGCAGATATCCAACGCATCTATATGGCGAGCGGCTTTAGCAAGCAGCCTTGCACTACGCTCACGGGCCGGTGGACGAGAGGATCTCGCATAGAGCGCAAGTGCTAACTGGCCTGCCCCTATTCTTTCTAGCTGCCGCGCGACACGATTGAATGTTTTGCTATAGCGGCCAAGTAAGGTTGGATCGTCAGTTTGAATAGGGAGTAGTACATTGTTAGCCCAGGCTTGAATCGCAATAGGATCATTCTCAACCAGCAACTCATCACTCAAATCACTTAAGGCATAGGCTCTTAGCATGCCTTCAAGGGTATCTCGATCATCAAAGTATCTGGCAGTTTTATCCAGGTCATATGCTTCAAAGGGACTGACACCGAGATCACGGAGTACAAAATCCGTGAAATCTTGATAGAGATTACCAAAGAACAATAGCTTAAAGATTTGCACTACATCCCGCTGTAGTGGCTCTATTAAATCAATCCCAAGCTGAGCTTGCAGACTAACCGGGTCATGCACAGATGGCAGTGCCAGGCAAAGTGCTTCCTTTCGCGCAGAACGGTCTAGATCAGGGAAATGGGCGTGTAATTCGGCGCGGGTGACGTTTGATAGTAACGAGATAACGTCGGTACAGGGATTAGCCTGGATCAGTCCTGTTTCTGCTAACTGCTCAATCGCGGTGGGAATACAGGTGATTTCATCGTAGCAAAGTTTATCAACACGAAAATAAGGGCCTTTACGTCCAATGAGACGTACATAAAGACGCTTTGCATCCAGGGACAAGTTGTCAAAGGCCTGGATAAATTCCCGCTCTGCCTCATTAAACAAGTCGTCATAATGCTCTCGAACAAAATTGAGCAGATATTGAAAGTTATCGAGGTAATAACCCGTGGGTAAATCGTCTGGCATGATCTTCTGACGAATGGAAACTGCAGAAGATCATAACTGTATTTATATACAGGTTCAATTCCAGATAGGCCACCAACAAGGCTGGTGGCTTCTACTCGGCCTGGCGAATAAAGACGTGTCGTGTACCAGTTATTGGGTCTAGTTGGATCATTTCGTCAGGGCCATTAAATTCCAGCAGACGAACTTGATTACCACCCTGGGCGTAAGTTAGTCGATCTGCCTCCAGGCCGTACTGGATCGGCGGATTGTTGCCAATCTGCACATTCGAAGAGGTATAGATAACCTCAATTGGAAATCCCCCGACCTCTGATTGCCAACGCCCAAGGATCTGCTCTGCAGCATTGCCTCCAAGCAGCGAAGCACAACCTTGCATGAGTAGGCCTAATCCAGCGACAATAACGAGTCTGAAAAACATCTTATACATTCACTTTTCTCCTTGCTTGCTCAATACTAACTGCTCTTGGGTAGCCAGCCAACTAACGACTTTCATTTAACATAAATTGGACGACATATGACCATTGAAAATGAAGAAGACATGCGGAAACTCCGGGCCATTGGTCGGATAGTGTTTGAAACCATGATGCTCATGAGTAAGAAGATGGAAATTGGCATGACGACCGCCGAACTGGATCTGATCGGTCGCGACAACCTTGAGAAATATGGTGCACTTTCTGCGCCAATGGTGACCTATGAGTTCCCTGGTTACACCTGTATTAGTATTAACGAAGAAGCTGCACACGGTATTCCATCTGACCGCAAAATAGAGGCAGGCGATGTCGTAAATATTGATGTCTCCGCAGAGCTTGACGGCTATTTCGGCGATACTGGCGGCACCTTTTTGGTTCCCCCGGTTGACCCAAAGCTTGAATACCTCTGCCAATCAACACGTAAGGCCTTAAGAAAAGCCATGCAAGCTGCAAAGGCTGGTGCAAAGCTAAACCTGATTGGCCAGGCTATTGAAAAAACAGCCCGACAAACCGGCTTCGTTACAATCAAGGATCTTGGCAGCCATGGTATTGGGCATGGTTTACATGAGGAACCTCATTTCATTCCAAACTTTTACGATAAATCAGATACCAGGGTCTTAAAAGAAGGCCAGGTGATTACGATTGAACCCTTCCTCTCAACCGGTGCACAACAAACCGTAACAGAAGACGACGGCTGGACACTTACAACCGGCAAAGGTAACTACTCTGCTCAGTACGAGTACACAATGGTTATCACGAAAGGCAAGCCCATCGTACTGACCGCCTACTAATCATCTGAGCACCTGGTGCCAGATAAAAAAAAGCGGGACCGAAGTCCCGCGAAGTTCCAGCCGTGTTTTTCTGTTTATGCTGAGGTCAGTTTCTAACCGCAACTAACCTCAACTTTTGCTTTCTTCTCAGCTGCCTTCAAGCTAACCAGCAAAGGCACCATAAAGAGCACAAAAGCAACGGCAACCACTACACCCAACACCGCAAGGGTGATACTTATCCCCTGAGCATCAATGAGCAACCCAACTAGTGGTCCTGTCACGATATAGATACCGCGAAACATAAACGATACTAACGAATTAGCAGTGGCTCGAAAGCTTGCTGGTGTTCTGCTATTTAGCGCATCGGCCATGATGACCTGATTCAATCCTCGACTAATGAAGAATGAAAAGCTCAGCAATATGCCTGCTATACCACCAAATACGGACATGCCCATATAGCCGACGATGGGTAACAGACCCAACAATACCAATACCGGTATAGGACCGAATCGACGTTCCATCGGCAAACAAAGTTTGCTAGCGAAGGCAATCACAAAACTCTGTGCAGCCCAGAGCACACCAAACGCGGTAAGTAAGGTTCTAAACCAATTACTGCTTAAGGCTTCTAATATTTCGCTCCAGCGGTCTCT
>CBDUKY010000040.1:0-12730 GCA_965367925.1 uncultured Pseudomonadales bacterium
GGTTCTGGTGCTGGTTTTTTGGAACAACATGGCAAGGGACTGTCGATACAGCGCATTGTGGTATTGCGCTGGATTCGCTTTGATCCTGGCGGCAGTCGCTAGAATCTGTGTCAGTTCTTCGGCAGTAAATGCCTGGAGGCTAGGTACATGTCGCATTTCGAAAATCCAAAAAAAAAAGCCAGACTATGCGTCGCTGGCTTTCTCCAATGAGAGCGCGAAGATAACCCATCTATTTAGCGTTGTACACTGCTAGAAGGGGGTTTTTGCAATCAATCTAGCTTGCCTCTATGCTCGCTGGGAAGGCTAGTAAAAAACGGGCCTGTGGCAGTATTGAAAATAAAGCGTTTGCATGGGATTTAAGGGAGTACACCAGTATGGATTATCGAAAACTTGGTTCAACCGGATTAAAGGTCTCTATTGTGGGGCTGGGTTGCAATAATTTCGGCCGTCGCTGCGATGAAAAGCAAACCGCAGACGTGGTCAAAACAGCGGTTGAAGTCGGTATTAATTTTTTCGATACAGCGGATATGTATGGTGGCGGCTTTTCTGAAGAATTTCTTGGTAAAGCGATTGCCGGTATGGATCGCAGCCAGTTGGTTATCGCGACTAAATTTGCAAACCCGATGGGAGAGGGCGTGCTAAATCGTGGCGCTTCTCGCAGGTACATTATGAAAGCGGTTGAAGATAGCTTGCGGCGTCTCAATACGGATTACATTGATTTATACCAGCAACATGTGCCCGATGCGGACACGCCTATTGAAGAAACCCTGCGAGCACTAGATGACCTGATAAGCAGCGGTAAAGTGCGTTACATTGGCCACTCTAACTTTTCTGGTTGGCAGATTGCGGAAGCGGAGTTTACAGCGGCTGCCAATGGTTTAAACAAATTTGTCACAGCACAGAATCTTTATAATCTGTTAGATAGAAGGCTAGAGCGAGAAGTGGTGCCTGCTTGTGAGCAATATGGTATTGGAATCCTGCCTTACTTTCCCCTGGCAAGTGGGATGTTGACTGGTAAGTATCAGCGTGGTGTCGCGCCAGCCAGGGGTACCCGGCTAGCAGCCATGGGGGATAGCGCCTCAGCCGCCATGTCAGATGCCGTATTTGATAAGGTTGAGAAGCTAGGTGCTTTTGCCGAGCAGCAGGGGCATTCACTGCTTACCCTGGCAACTAGTTGGCTTGCATCAAAGCCCTATATCTCTAGTGTCATTTCAGGTGCAACATCTCCAGAACAAGTGAAATCGAATGCAGCATCTGCAGCCTGGCAATTGACAGCTGATGAAATGGCTGAGGTGGACCAAATCACAAAACGATAGCGGATAAAAATATGTGTGGTCGTTTCAATATTATTGCAGACCCTTTAACGAAACTCATTATGAGCATCATCAACGGTGAACCAGGTGATGTTCAATTAGATACCCGCTACAACATATCACCGACAGAAAATGTCCCGGTGCTCCTTAAAACAGTTGATGGTGACTGGGATATGCGGGATATGCGCTGGTGGCTGGTGCCCTACTGGAGCCCCGGACCTTCGACAAAATACGCCATGTTTAATGCGAGATCTGAAACCTTGCAAAAGAGTCGCGCATTTCAACAACCGTTTAAACAACGCCGCTGTATTGTGCCAGGCTCAGGTTACTACGAGTGGCGTAAAGAAGCTGGTGTGAAGGTGCCTTATCTTGTTCAGCCTGCCGACGAAACCGGGTTTGCATTTGCTGGTTTGTGGGATCGCTGGCAGGGTCAGGTTGATGGAGAAGATCGGGTCATTGAAAGTTGTACGATTATTACAGGTGCCGCAGCAGGGGAGATGAAGGCACTCCATAACAGGGTACCAATACATTTAAGCGAAGATGAAATTACACGCTGGTTGAATTTAGAGACCAGTGTTGATGAACTTAGTCAGGTTTTGTCACCGCACATGCGCATGCCTATCGCGGTGACACCCTTATCTAGCTATGTCGGTAACGCCCGCCATAAGGATAGTCGTTGTATCGAACCCCTTGGCGAAACGAAGATCATCCACTAACGAGAATGGACTAGTTCCGTGAAACGTGGAATGTACCGTCGTCATCCAGATTGTCGAGGGTGTATTGTACCTCGCTGACAATATCCTCATGACTACGACCATTTTCTTTATAAAGCTCTAATAGTTTCCAGACCAGTGCCTGACCGTAGGCATTCAAGCTGATGTTTTCGGCTTCGGCCTCGGCAACGCCGGCATCTAGATGTTGCTTCGCCAGGCTATAAGCATTTGCCATGACTTGTCTCCAATTCTCAAGGGTTTACGGGGTGATCTTATGTCTATTTAGTGGCAGTGAACATTGACTTATGTCATTCAAACGTAGGTTTGTGGAAACTTGCCAATCTCGTGTCTGGCGATCATTTCTCTGTGCACTTCATCCGGACCATCGGAGAGTCGTAGGGCCCGATGTGAAGCCCACATTTTAGCCAGTGGTGTGTCATCGGAAACACCGGCGCCGCCAAACATCTGAATTGCCCTGTCTATGACGCTCAGTGCCATATTAGGCACAGCCACCTTCATCTGAGCAATATCGTTAAGTGCGAGCTCAAGTCCCTTTGCATCCAGGGTGGCTGCTGCTTTAAGCGCCATCAGTCGGCTCATCTCAATTTCTATGCGAGAGTTGGCGATAACATCCACATTCCCGCCCAATTCAGACAGGGGTTTGCCGAATGCATGGCGAGATTTAGACCGCTCGACCATCAGTTCCAATGCCCGTTCTGCCGCTCCTATGCTGCGCATGCAATGGTGAATGCGGCCAAAGCCCAATCGGCCCTGGGCAATTTCAAAACCTTGACCTCGCTGGCCTATAATATTTGCTTTGGGTACGCGGACACCATTGAAACGAATTTGTGCGTGGCCGTGTGGGGCATCGTCATAGCCAAAAACTGAAACCATCCGAATGATTTCAACGCCTTTGGTGTCCATAGGCACAATTAGGTTGGAATGGCGCTGGTCGAGTGGGGCATCTGGATTGGTGACGCACATCACGATTAATAATTTACAGCGCGGGTCGCCGGCGCCAGATACCCAGGATTTTTCACCTTCCAATAGCCAGTTGTCTCCTTCGAGTCTGGCCCTTGAAGCGATATTGCTGGCGTCTGAAGAAGCTACAGCAGGTTCCGTCATGGCAAAGCCGGATCGTATCTCACCGGCCAAAAGTGGCATTAGCCAGTCTTCTTGTTGAGTTCTACTGCCAAATCTTGCCAGCACGTCCATATTGCCGGTATCTGGCGATGCACAATTAAAAACTTCCGCGGCTATCTCTGTACGCCCCATGGCTTCTGCCAGATGGGCATATTCAACCTGATTAAAGGTCTGGGTTTCGCTATTAAGAAACAGGTTGAATAGTCCCGCGTCACGAGATTGCTGCTTCATCTCTTCCATGATCGCGGGTTGCTGCCAGCGGGAATCAGCAAGTTCCGCGAGGTACTGATCCTCATTGGGTATGATGACCTCGTCGATAAAACTGCGAAGCCGACGGAGGACGGGTTCGACTCGTTCTGATATGCCAATAAACATCTGCTGACCTATACTTGCCTTGTACTAGAAGATAATGCACTCTAATTCGAAACCACAAGCATAATAAAGACACGTGATGTGCGTAAGGGGGATTTACTATGGCACAGCCTTTAACACTTGAAGCCGCAAGTATGACAGGAATGACAATTGCGTATCACGCGCAAGAGCGTCCGGACAATATTGCAGTGATTTCTAATTATGGTTCGCGGTCCTTCCGGGAATTGAATGAAAGGGTGAACCAGCTCGCCAGGGTTTTCAGGGCGGCTGGTCTAAAACCGGATGATGGTGTTGCAATGTTGCTAACCAATCGTCCTGAGTTTGTTGAAACCCTTTATGCTTGTCATCGAACGGGCTTGCGAGTCACGCCAATCAACTGGCATCTGACCGGTGATAACGCTTCTTATATTGTTGAAAACTGTGAAGCAAAAGCATTTATTGCTGATGTTCGTTGCGCGGAAGCGGCGTTTGATGCTCTCAATGACAATCGTAATCAGGTGCTGCTGGCGCTGTCCTGTGGTGGTGATATTGAGGGTTTCGAAAACTATGACGATGCACTTGAAGGCCAGGATACTAGCAATATTGATAATCCAGAGATTGGCAGTCAAATGCTCTATACCTCCGGTACTACCGGGCGACCAAAAGGTGTCTACAGAGATAGAGTCATTCCACAAGCACCAGCAGCAACAGATACAGTGACCCGTGCCCAGAGCTCAGCTGACTACAAGCCAACGGGCGATCTATGCTTATGTACTGGTCCTGCGTACCATGCAGCACCACTCGCGTTTAATATTAACGGTCCCCTTACTCAAGGTGTTGGTACTGTCTTGATGGATAAGTGGGATCCAGAAGAAACATTACGTCTTGTAGAAAAACACAAAATTACCCATACACACATGGTTGCAACCATGTTCCACAGGTTGTTGGCATTGCCTGATGATATAAAGAATAAATATGACGTATCCTCGCTGCGCTACATCGTTCACGGTGCTGCACCTTGCCCGGTGCACGTGAAACAACAGATGATGGATTGGCTGGGACCTGTAGTTTATGAATATTATGCAGCGACAGAAGGTGGTGGTGGCTTCTTTATTGGTCCAGAAGAATGGCTCAGCAAACCCGGCAGTGTTGGCGCGGCTCCTGGTGCTGACAATAAGATCCTTGACGACGATGGTAACGAACTACCAGCCAATGAGATTGGTACCATCTATTTCAAAGCACCACCTCAGAAGTTTGTCTACTACAAGGATACGGAAAAAACCAACGGTAGCTATCGTGGGGATTACTTTACCCTGGGGGATATGGGTTATTTTGATGATGATGGTTATCTTTTCCTCACTGGTCGTAATGCAGAGACAATTATCTCTGGTGGGGTAAATATCTATCCGCAAGAGACTGACGATGTACTACTAAAACATCCAGCAGTTGCTGATGTTTGTTCCGTTGGTGTACCAAACGAGGAATGGGGTGAAGAGGTGAAGTCTGTGGTTGAATTAAAGCCAGGCTTTGAACCTAACGATGATATGGTGTCGGACTTGATAAGTTTTGTAAAAGAACATCTGGCAAGTTTTAAGGCGCCTAAAACTATCGACTTTATCGATGATTTGCCCAGGCTCCCTTCCGGTAAGATTCAGCGAAGGCTTGTTCGAGCACCCTATTGGGAAGGTCGTGACAAACAGATATAGCCGGATACTGTAAAACAAAAAAAGGCCACTTAATTGTGGCCTTTTTTATTAGCGAACCGAGAGTCTGGCGTAACCACGTTTGTAGCCTGTGGCATTGATTTCAAATACTACCCGTTCAACAAAGCGAGCATTATTTAATCTATGTCGCAGGTGATCACCTTTTTCTAGATAACCTTCAAGACCATGTAAGCGAATCACGCGACCATTACCCAACTCCGCGTAGGCCCGGTCAATGATCAGGTCACGCTTTCTCCCTTCCAGTTCAAGGGCAATAACACGTTCGTTGACATTAATAGTTCGATCCACGTCTTTGCCTTTACGACTTCGAAAATCACTGACGAATTGCCATTGGACTGGTTTGTAGTCATAGCCCTTTGAATAGCTTCGATTTCCATAGCTGTAGACTGGCTGGTGTTGTGGGTGATTCGATTTGTGCCCCGACTTGTTGATGACGACCAGGGTTTTATTGGTCTTTACCACCACTGGCTTGTGTTTCTTTACCTTTGCGATAGTGCTTTTATGCGCCACTGGCCTTTTGTGCGTCAGGGGCTTTTTTACAGCCAAGGGCTTTTTATGAGCTAAAGGCTTTTTATTAGCTAAAGGTTTTTTGTTAGCTAAAGGCTTTTTATTAGCTAAAGGCTTTTTCTGAATATTCTCAGTATGCTTTTTGGCTTGTACCTTTGCTTCAAGGGATTTTAGGTATTCTGCTTTGGCTTCTGTTCGTTCGCTAATAACTCGTCCATGGTCACGCCAGACAGTGCTGGCTGGTGCACCGAGTGCCGCAGTTGAGATAATCGAGATAAGCATAAAGGCTGTGGGCTTGAATAGGTGCATGGTCGTCCCCTGTATTTGATGTTGGGAACAAGCATGGGGCTTCACGCCTGAATAAGGCGTTAATGCTTTCTGAACAGTATCTGAATAGTCGGGTTAGCTGAGTCTGGTTTTTAAGACCCGATAAAGTGATTTATTGTCAGCCTCACTGAGTACAATCTGGTTGCAATCAAGGCTTGTGGCGTAGTTTTTTAGTCCGGTAGCAAGATGATTGACTAATTCATCGTTAACCTTAGTTGTTTGCTCGAGCCATAAATTATTGATGGCCAGCAATTTCTTATCCCGGTGATTTTTACAGTCCACTCTGCCAATCATTTCATCGCCCAACAGGATGGGTAGAGTGAAATAACCATACTGGCGTTTGGCAGCAGGTAAGTAACATTCGATTTGATAGTCAAAATTAAATAGCTGACTCAGGCGGCTACGGTTTATGACGATATTGTCAAACGGTGAGAGTATCTTGAGTTGTTTTTTACCCACTCTACCAGGCATGGATTCAATGTGATCCAGCATGGCATAGTGATTATCGCCATCAATTGAAAACGACGTTACCTTGCCATCTTCCATCAATTCTCCAATGGCTGTTTCAATCGGTGGCAAGATCTTAAACATTGACCAACGTGACGGAATCGCCCGGGCATAGCCAATATCAAACAGCCGTGCTGGCCCAAGTGCCGTTAGCATTCTTTGCACATAAAAATGGCCTCGCTCTTCAGCAGTGGGCGTGCTGGTATCAATATCGGCAGGCAGTACTCTTTCTGTAAGGTCGTATACTTTTTGAAAACCTTTTCGCTCCGTTACCATCAGCTCACCGGATAGAAATAGGTGCTCGAGTACCTTCTTTGCTGGTTTCCATTCCCACCAGCCTTTTGCACTCTTTGGTCTAGGATCTTCAAAATCTCTGGACTGTAGTGGCCCCTCTGCAGAAATTCGTTCGAGTACCTTTTTTTTAAGTTTGTTGTCAATCGCGCGTGTACGGCCAAAGCCTTCCATAATGGGGCGATAGAAACGATAGTCCTCAATGGGCATGAATGCAGCAGCATGGAACCAGTATTCAAACACGCTGCGGTCAGCAATTAGCTTATCGAGCATGGCCTGGGAGTAGTTACTGACCCGGCTTTTCAGCACATGATGGTGGGCCCGATCGACCACGGAAATAGTATCAATTTGAACATAGTGTAGCTGTTGGATGGCTTTTCTAACGCCATTAAGCCCACGGCCAAATGCATCATGTTGAAGCAAGCCCTGACGATGTAGCGCAAGACGGCGTGCTTGTTTTGGAGATAGGGTCATCCTGAATGTAACTTAAGCTTGTGGTGATGTGTCTACTAACTGTACAGAGTATTTTCTACAAGAGCAGCCATGATAAGCTAGTGTTGCGATATTTGTTTTAGGAACACCCTTTATGAGATTGATGCTGCTGATATTTGCCCTCGTTTCACTGCCAGCCATGGCGGTGGGGCCAGAAGCGATCTATGCGAAGCATGGCGTTGTCACAAGTCGGTCAACCCTTGCCTCAGAGGTTGGCGTACAGATTATGCGAGAAGGTGGTAATGCGGTTGATGCCGCTGTGGCCACGGCATTTGCATTGGCGGTGACCTATCCATCTGCCGGTAATATTGGTGGTGGTGGCTTCGCGGTGGTTCGCTTACCTGATGGGCAGGTGGTTACACTTGATCATCGTGAGCGGGCACCAGCATCGGCACATAAAGATATGTATCTGGACGCCAATGGCAATGTCATTAAAGGTCTGTCCACAGCAAGCCATAAGGCAGCAGGGGTGCCAGGGTCCGTAGATGGTCTGCTCAAGCTACTTGAACGCTACGGCACCATGGATCGAAAGCAGGTGCTAAAGCCAGCCATTCGCCTGGCGACTCGTGGTTTTCCATTAACGGCAGATCTCGCACGCCAATTTAAAGCTCGTATCCCGTCCATGGAAAAATATCCCGCTTCGCTCGCCAAATTTAAAAATGGTGAGAACTTTTTTGAGGAAGGAGATATCTGGCAACAAAAGGATCTAGGCAAAACGTTAAAACGTATTGCGGCAAAAGGTCGTGACGGATTTTACGATGGACCAACTGCCGCACTTATCGTTGCAGAAATGGCGCGTGGCGATGGAGACATTACCCTTGAGGATTTGCAGGACTACGAATCTGTCTGGCGCGAACCAATCCATGGCACCTATCGAGGCTATGACATCTATGGCATGGGGCCGCCTTCCTCTGGTGGGGTGCTGGTGCAGCAAATTCTCAATATGCTTGAACCATATGATCTGGGCGAATTGGGTTATGGTAACTCGGAAACCATTCACTTGATGGTTGAGGCGGAGCGCCGTGCTTATGCTGACCGGGCCGAATACCTCGGTGACCCGGACTACTACGATGTGCCAGTTAAAATATTGACTGACAAGGCTTACGCGAAGCGACGCTTTGCAGACTTTAATCCTGATAAGGCAAGTAAGAGTCGTGATATTGGTGCGGGTACCTGGCCGGAAGAAAGTCGTGAAACCACTCACTTCTCAGTCTACAAAGACGGCATGATGGTGGCACTAACGACGACGCTAAACAGCAGTTACGGTAATAAGATCGTTGTGCCTGGTGCTGGCTTCCTACTTAACAATGAAATGGATGACTTTTCCATTAAGGAAAATGTGGCTAATCAATACAATGTCATCGGTCGAGAGGCAAATGCTATTGCGCCAGGTAAGCGCATGTTGAGCTCCATGTCACCGACGCTGGTATTGAAGGATAACGAACCTTTCCTAATTACTGGCTCCCCAGGTGGGTCAACAATTATCACAACGGCATTGCAAGTAATCATCAATGTTATTGATCACAAGATGCCGGTTGATGATGCGGTATCGCTACCAAGATTCCACCATCAGTGGCAGCCGAATATGATTATGTATGATCGATATGGCTTTTCACCTGATACGATCAAGGCATTAGAGGCGAAAGGTCATGTTGGCTTGCGGGTGACTCCCTATGGTCGCGGCATAGGTGATGCCAATTCCATTCTGATAAAGGATGGCGTGATTTCAGGGACGAAAGACCCAAGAGGTGCTGGTGTCGCTGTTGGGTATTAAACTTAGCGTGGATTTTGATAACTAATGGCAAATCGCGTACTACTGATTGACGCCTTCAATGTGATACGGCGTATTTTTGAAGCCAGAGGTGCAACAGACCTGCCTGCGGTAATCGATGCCTCAACCCGGTCTTTGCAACGCGCGGTAAAGCAACATAATCCTAGCCATGGTGTTGTTGTTTTCGATAGCCACGATAAGACCTGGCGTCATCTACTTTATAGTGAATACAAGGCTGGTAGATCGCCAACGCCACCACTGTTGCTCGATAATATTCCCGCCTTTATTGAAGCCTTTGAGCAGATGGGCTTATCCAGTTTATTGTTAGAAAGTTATGAGGCAGATGATGTGATTGCGACCCTGGCCGTTGGGGTCGCAGACAATGGTGGTGAGGCGCGTATCTTGTCCACTGATAAGATGTTCTATCAGTTACTGAGACCTGGCATTCGAATTTTTAATCACTTTGACGATATTGAACTTACCATTGCGGACGTTAAAGAAAGATTCGGTCTGGAAATATCCCAGCTAACAGACTACTGGGCCTTGTCTGGTGACAATAGCAATAACATCAAGGGCATCCCGAAGATAGGCAAAAAAACCGCAACCAATTTGATTCAGCAGTACGGTACCCTCGAAGAAGTATTGCGCACCGAGGATATTGCAGGTCCTGTGGAGCGGGTGCAAAAAGAAGGCGACCTGGCGCAGCGCTGTAAGCAACTGGTGACGCTGAATACCAACGTCGACCTTGGTATAAACTTAAAATCCTTTCGCCTCAAGGCTTCAGTTTAACCACACCTCAGGAATATTGGTTTCCACCAGGTGGGTAATGCTAATGCAATTGATGTCATGATCGGCACCAATCTCCAGGGCGAATTCTGATATATCATTGGTCCGGGAAAAGACCAGCGCATTTGGATATTTTTGTTTCAACCACAAGGCAGTACGAAGATTTGTTGCTGCATCACCTGTACCGAGAATAAGGACAGGTTCGCCAATACTCAGATCGATTTTGTCTACTAGCTGTCGCCAGACATCTGGATGAGCAATGTCCCCTTGAAATACTTCTCGATGATAGGTTTTGTCAAAGCGACGCTGCTCTTCCACCACTTGAATTCGCCGATGGGCATCTAGATCCATAATGGCAACTGTGTCTATCTGGTTATGGGCCTTGGCTTGTAGGCCTTCAAGAATTGTCTGGCCAAAAAGGCCAAAACCCGCCAGGACGATTGTGTCCTTCTCCAACGTTTTTTGAAAATGATCCAGTAAGGTATCTCGAACCAGCGCTGTCGCTGCCAGATTGTAGGAATTAAATCGAATGGACTGGCGGGCAATGCGGGTATCTTGCATGGCACGGAGAAAACGCAAACTTGTGCAATGGATGACGAGTTGTTGGTTCAGGTTTGGATAGAGCCTTAGAATCTTGCTTGCCGCTTCAAAAGAAAGAAAATCGTCACCTCCTAGTAACAAGACTCGCCTGGCTTTTTCTAAACGCAGTTCTCGCAGCAAAAATTCATGGGAGACATCACCAATCACCACGGTGACACCAAAACTCTCTATCAATTCAAGTTCTCTAACGGGTTCTATTTTGGCATCTACCACGACAACCTGGGCCCTTGGGCTGCGAGCACGAAGCACACGTAGATAACTGGTAGTCATCTCGCCTGAACCGACAATCACCGTGTGGTTCTTCATTCGCCGCAAGTGCCAGCGTTGTTTGACCATGGCTGAGAGTACCGCTTCGAGGAGTGCTGATGCCGCGAGGATTGGTGAGCCAAAGTAGGAAATCCACATCAGATACCTTGGCAGGGCAGGTCCACCAACAGGGATACCAATATCCAGACCACCAACCACAAATAGCCCTAGTGCGTAATAGGCTCTGGTCAACAGGCTGGCATCAACAACATCAGGCCGCTCGGATAGGGATACACCGCTAGACAGGCCAATTAAGGCAAACATAAAGAAGGTCATGGCAACTGGCCAACGCCAGCTCACCAGATTTGCGATGAGCGAGTAAAGGGTCACGACAATACGCAAACAGTCAGGGAGGGCTGATTATACCTGCCTTCCTGTCTGTGATCTTGTAGGATAGGCAAATTAATTTCTCAGACTTTTTGGAGCGCCCGTGAGTTTAAAATGTTTTAAGGCCTACGATATCCGCGGCAGGATACCGGATGAGCTAAATGACGATATTGCTTATCGACTAGGCAGGGCATTTGCCGAATATGAAAAGCCCGGCAAGGTTGTTGTAGGCCATGACATTCGACTTTCTAGCCCGGCGATGTGTGATGCACTGGTTGAGGGTTTACGTGACGGTGGTGTGGATGTGTTCCATATTGGTCAATGTGGTACAGAAGAAATTTACTTCGCCACCGACCACTTTGACATGGATGGCGGCATTGTCGTTACCGCAAGCCATAATCCTAAAGACTATAATGGTATGAAGCTGGTTCGTGCTGGCTCAAAGCCAATTAGTGGTGATACTGGCCTGAAAGATATTGAAGCTATGGTTGAGGCCAACCAGTTTGTTGACGCCAGTGACCGGGGCAGTTTGACGCCACTTGATCATCATGCGGCCTATATCGCGAAGCTCTTATCCTATGTTGATATCGGCGCCTTGAAGCCGTTGCGGGTCGTCGTGAATGCTGGCAATGGTGGTGCTGGTGATGTGATTGATCGGCTAGAAAAGTTTTTGCCATTGGAATTTATCAAGGTCCATCACGAAGCTGATGGCAATTTCCCAAATGGTGTACCCAATCCGTTGTTAGAAGAAAATCGCGCCCCGACTATTGAGGCAATTCGCGCTCACGATGCGGATCTGGCCATTGCCTGGGACGGTGATTTCGATCGATGCTTTTTCTTTGATGCCGATGCCCGGTTTATCGAGGGCTATTACATTGTCGGATTGTTAGCAGAAGCCTTCCTTTCCAAACAAGCCGGCGAAAAAGTTGTCCATGATCCGCGATTAACCTGGAACACCATGGAAATTGCGAAGCAGTTTTCAGGCACGCCGATTATGAGCAAAACGGGTCACGCCTTTATCAAAGAGCGAATGCGAGAGGAAGATGCTGTCTACGGCGGTGAAATGAGCGCTCATCATTACTTCCGTGACTTTAGCTATTGTGACAGCGGTATGGTGCCCTGGCTGCTTGTGGTGGGATTAATGTCCACCAAGAACAAATCGTTGGCACAGCTAGTAGATGAGCGTATGGCGCTATTTCCAGCAAGCGGTGAAATTAATCGCAAGATTGATGATGCTAAATCTGTGTTGGCACAAATCCAGGCAGATTATGCCCCGGATGCGATCTCAGTAGATCACACGGATGGCCTGAGCATGGAATTCCCCCAGTGGCGATTCAATGTTCGTATGTCGAATACAGAACCTGTTGTTCGGCTCAATGTTGAATCAAGGGCTGATGAAAGCCTGATGCAGGAAAAAACCACTGAATTAATTAACAAGATGGGCGGGGAGGCGTTATGAGTCAGATCACAGCGAATGGTATTCAGCTGGAATACGAGGCCTATGGCGATTCGTCTGACCCGGCATTAGTTTTAATACGTGGTCTTGGTACCCAGATGATTGATTGGCATCCA
>CBDUKY010000041.1:0-12697 GCA_965367925.1 uncultured Pseudomonadales bacterium
GTGTGGCACACGACCTGAATAACATTCTTTCTACCACCGTTGCCTATCCTGAGCTGGCCCTGTTGGATTTGCCAAAGAATAGTCCCCTTGCCCAGCCGCTAGAGCGGACGAGACAAGCGGGTTTACGGGCGGCAGCAGTTATTCAAGATATGTTAACCCTTGCCAGGCGGGGGGTTGTTCAGCGAGAGGTGATCAATGTGAATGATGTGATTGCCGAGTATCTTGGCTCTGCGGAGCATCAAGTCATGCTTGCTAATAAACCTGAGATAAAAATCAGCACAGACCTATCCTATGATCTACACAATATTGAAGGCTCTAGCGTCCATCTTCAAAAGTTATTGATGAATCTCATCACTAACAGTATTGAGGCGCAAAGTGGTGCGGGAAATATTTATATCACAACCCACAACGAGCACACCTCAGATCGTGAGCTCTATTATATGAATATAAAGGCCGGCGACTATGTGGTGCTGAGTATTGAAGATGAAGGTGCCGGTATTGATCCCGATGATCTGGATAAGCTGTTTGAGCCTTTCTACACCACCAAGGTGATGGGTCAAAGTGGTACCGGGCTCGGTATGTCTGTTGTCTGGGGAGTGGTTTATGACCACAAGGGCGCCATTGATGTTTCTTCAAGACAAGGCGTCGGTACCCGGTTTGATATCTACCTGCCAGGATCGGAAAAGATAGCTAATCCGAAAACGGTGATGGAGCCAATTGAGAAGCTACTTGGCAATGGCGAAACGATCTTTGTCATAGTTGATTTGCTTGAACAGAGTGAACTCACGAAAGCTGTGTTGACGAGGTTGAACTATAAGGTTGAGACATTCGCGTCAGGCGAGGAAACAGTTGCCTATCTTGAAAAAAATAAAGTAGATCTGGTGATGATCGATATGGTCATTGATAACGGCTGGGATGGTCTCAAGACCTTCGAAGAAATCAAAAAGTTAAGACCAGAGATCAAAACTATCTTAATAAGTGGTTTTGCAGAAACGGATCAAGTACTGGAAGCGCAGGAATTAGGTGCAGGACCTTTCCAGAGAAAACCTTTTACCATTGAAGACCTGGGTACAAAACTCCGGGACGTGCTAGCTGGTGGCTGAATTGGCCAGAGCTAATTACTAAAGATGCTTCGGCTCACTAGCCTGATTGCGACTTTACTCTTGATACCCACGACCATTTTCGTCTGTTGGTGGTATAGCCCGGAAATCGTAAAAAGTCTAATTGAAGATGAATTGCAGGACAGCAATGTTCAGCTTGTTAGTTTCTCAATGCGACGACCGAACACCTGGCAGATTGATATTGATAAGCTAGTACTCGAATCTGCTGGTAATCTTGTGGCGCTGGATTCACTGGTACTTCATCCATTGCCGGCTAGTGATGTTTCTGTCTCGATTGCGTCGATTATTTTTACCATTCAGCAAGAAGGTCCGGATTCAAGTGATCCGCTGTCCTGGCGGGAAGCACTGTCACTTTTAGACGCAGGTATTTTGTTACTACCCAGAACAGGAAAGATTGAAAGTCTGTCCTACTGTGCACCGACCTGTCATGTTTTCGATATGCACTGGTCCAGGCATGATGACCGCCTGGATGCGCAACTGTTTATGGAAGGTCTGAACTTAATGATATCGCTGGCAATAAGTTCGCGTGAGCGTGGCCTGTCAATCTATGGCCAATCTGACTATCTGGTGCTGATAGATGCGGTCATTGAAGCACAATCAGAATTACTTACCGGTGCAGCCACTGGACATCTTGTCATGCCAGAACGTCGTTTTGGGTTGACTGCCGAAGGTGATATTGCAGGTCGATTTGAGCTTTCTGCGGCGAGCTTTAAGGTTGATCTTAGCTTACCGGTGGATGAGACCGTGGCGCTTGCAAGTCTACAGCAGGCAGCAGGCACTGCTAGTTTGGACCTGAATTTGTTGTGGCAAATTAATTGGCAAGATGTGCGTATCAACGGTAGTAGGCAACTAGCGATTGAAGGCAATTTGCAGCAGCAAATCTTGTCGATTCAAAATAGCCTGCCAGTCCTGCTTTCGATCGAATCCCCCTACTTAGAAAACCTGTTGGCAACGGTTGACGCAGATAGTCGTTGCGACCTTGATGTCCTGGGTATGACAGTACTCGACTGTACCTTGACAAGGCTTGATGCCAGCGCAAGCTATGAAGACTTCGGGCTGTTAATGACAGGGACTGATACGGCGCTTCAATTTGAGGGCAATCAATTTGATATTACTAGCAAGCTAGCCCTGACCGTAGACCAGACTGGCTCAAGATTACTTGAGGGGGATTTTGATTTGCATGGTACAGACACCCGGATTGCTATAACAAGTCTTGAGAGTTCGCTTCTTGGTTTACCGTTTACGGTAAGGATTGAACAGGTATTAGACAGCGGCAAAGGCTCGATGAGCCTGCGTTTGAATCATAAGCTCAGGCAAATGACCGAACTGCAGACGTATCTCGGATTAGAAGTCATTGAGGTCAATAGTGGCGAGATGAACATCATGGGGCAATATGCCTGGACACCTGGTGATGAATTTAAGCTGACCCAGATGACGGATATACAGCTTGATGGCGCAGGATTTGTCTTTGATGGCTATGTCTTTGATGACCTGGACCTTCACGCAAGTTTTGAGCACTGGCCAGTGATGAAGACGGTTCAGCCTGCAGACCTTACATTAAAGGCGCTAAACATTGGTGTCCCTTTAACAGATATTGCACTGAGCTTTGATGCGGACATAAATGTGAACACCCGGCAATTTTTCCTGCATGGTCGATCATTTGATGGGCAAATATTCGGCGGTAGGATTCATGCCAGTCAATTTAACTATGACTCTACAACCCAACTTGGTACCTCGTTGGTTGAGCTTGAAGGGCTAGAGCTAGGTGAGGTCCTCGCGCTTCAGCGCCAGGATCTATCAAGTGAGGGGGCCTTGTCGGGTTCAGTTCCTGTTCAGATCAAAGATGGTAATTTAAGTGTCAGTAATGGTTATATCGAGGCGATTGCACCGGGTGGTTTTATACGCTACCAGCCAGATGCAACAGTTGTCTCACTGGCTAAAGATAATGCAGGACTGAAAGTTGTGCTAGATGCCATGACTGACTTTCAATACCATAGCTTGAGTGCCAAACTTAACTATTCTCCTGAGGGGCTAATGACTGCCGAGACAGGTCTTAAGGGGAGTAATCCTGGTTATCAGGGTGGCAGGGAAGTGCATTTGAATCTTACCCTGGAAGAAAATTTGAACACCCTGCTGGAGAGTCTTCGCCTTGGCGCTGACATTGCCGACAAGGTTAGCCAGAAAACTGCGAAAGGAGCGAAAAAATGAAGACTGCCATATTAGGCCTGGTGAGCGCATGCATATTCGCTGGCTGCTCGCCGACAGTAAAGGTTGAAGCGCCTGAAAAGCCCATCGAAATAAATTTGAACGTAAAGATTCAACACGAAATACGAATCAGGGTGGAAAAAGACCTTGAAGAACTATTTAAAGATGAAGCCGACATATTTTAGTCTGCGACTTTTTCGATGGTCTTAGAGAGAATAATTGAATTAAGAATGAGGAACCAGAAGATGCGCAATATACTATTCTTCGTCGTGATATTTTTTAGCATGATAAGTCAGTCCAGCTACGCTAGCCCACTTGATGATGCCAGAGATAGTGGTCAAATTGTTGAGCTTGCAACTGGCTATGTTCAGGCTATACCAGGTGCACCTGCAGATATTAAGGCACTGGCTGCAGACGTGAATAAACGTCGCAAGGAAGCCTACCAACGGATCGCTAAGAAAAACGGTATTACAGAGGCGCAAGTCGCTGCTGAAAGCTATAAGAAACGAACAGGAAACTAGCCCGGCTACGGACTATGCCTGAAATCTCAATCGATACTTCTGCGGCGAGATTCCAAATCGCAAGGTGAAGGATTTGGAATAGGTCGCAGGGTTGGAATATCCACACTCATGGGCAATACGTTTTATTGAATGAGCCTGCTCTTGTAGCAGGTTTCTTGACTGTTCAAGTCGTAGTTCACTCAGTAGTTTCGCAGGTGTCATATCAAATGCTGCCAGGCAACGGCGATGTAAGGTCCGAACGGAAATCGCCATATGATCAGCCATTTTCTCAACACTAATATCAGCTTTTAGATTTCCTTCCAGCCAGGCAATAAGATTCACCAGGTCGCTGCGGTTCGCTTTTGTTTGTAAATCGATGGGGCTAGAGAACTGGGATTGGCCACCATCACGAAACATAAACACGACGAGCTCTCTTGCCACGTTCAAGGCAACTTTTGCACCGAGATCCTCAGCGAGGATTGCCAGTGCCATATCGACACCAGAGAGCACACCAGCAGAAGTCCATAGCTCTGCCTCATTAATATACAGGGTATCTTTTTCGACTCTTGCTGCTGGAAACCTTGCTTGCAATGCATCCACCCCTGACCAGTGGGTAGTAACACAGTGATTATCTAGTAAACCTAATTCACCGAGAAAAAAAGCCCCGCTGCAAACAGACGCCTTGCGGCTTGCAGCTTTGCTTGCCTTGCCAAGCCAGTTCACAAAGCCATTATCTTCAAGGGCCTGCTGGAGTGGGGCGATATTAGCGCCGGGTATCAGCAGGGTGTGAATATCAGGGATCCGATCGGGTAAGGGGTCTGTGTGGAGAATAAGACCCGCTGAGCTTTTAACGCGCCCGGTGTCGGAATTACTCACATAGTGCAAGTCATAGTAGGGTGATGGCGTATGTCCATTAGCCTGGGAGAACACCTCCGCTGGACCAGCCACATCAAGTAGCTGTACACCCTCATAGAGGGCGAAGTAGATTTTCTTTGGTTTGGCAGAAAATGACATATAGGTAGCATATATGTCATCGCTGGGCTTTGCTAGTCTAGGGATTCATAAAAGAGGATGACAAAAATGAACATCGTAATGCTCGCTTATCCAGGTATGACACCCCTCGATTTGATGGGGCCATTGCAAGTCTGGAGTCAAATACCAGGAGTCAATATTCAAGTGGTGTGGAAGGTTGCGGAACCCATTCAGACAGACACAGGCATGTGCATTGTTCCTACTCATACGTTGGCTGAGGCGCACATGGCACCGGACGTATTGTTTGTTCCTGGGGGCACTAAAGCAACGACAGATCTGATGTCTGATGTTGAAGTCATCGACTTTCTCAAGGCGCGGGGTGCTGGTGCGAAATGGATTACAAGTGTCTGTACCGGCGCACTGGTGCTAGGTGCAGCGGGTTTGCTTGAAGGTTACAAGGCAACAACTCACTGGGCTGCGAAAGCATACTTGCCAGCGCTAGGCGCGATAGCCACGGAGGGTCGTTATGTGATCGATCGAAATCGCGCAACGGGCGGTGGTGTGACGGCAGGTATTGATTTTGGCCTGGCAATGGTCGCGGCACTAGTGGATGAAACGACGGCAATGACGATTCAACTGGTTATGGAATATTCCCCGGAACCACCATTTAATGCAGGTACGCCAGAGGATGCGCCGGACGAGATCGTTAAGCTGGTAGCTGACGGTTTTGCCGAGCAGGTTTCTTAAGTCGATTGTGATAGCTACCCGGATTGCAGCCCTGGCTACAACCTGGGTAGATTGAGTGCTGGATTGTCAGGCTGCTACCTGCTTGTGATCAGATGCAGTCTTCAGTGAAGACTTGACTGTTTGCAGTGGTTTTGGATTTTCGAAAACCAGTGCCGTATCGTCGATAGGTGCGTTCCTTACCATCTTCTTATCTGCGGCATAGTTTTGTGTGTTTCTCCAGGGACCTTCGCCTTGTTTAGCAAACTTGTGCATGACGCGCTGCATATAGCCGGCTGTAAAGTCATCAATCCATGGTCGCTCTTGCATACCTGAATCTTCAGGGCGCAAGCGAGGCGTAACTTGTCTTACGCCAAGCTCATCCATGCGATTCAACAAGCGGCAAACGTATTCTGCCGTGAGGTCTGCCCGTAACGTCCAGGATGCGTTGATGTAACCGAAGGTCTGGGCCATGTTAGGCAGGTCAGAATAGAGCATACCTTTGTAGGCAAATTTCTCTGGCCAGTTGACTGCCTCGCCATCAACACTGAAATCTACATCGGATAGAACCGTTAACTCTAATCCTGTCGCGGTGACAATAATATCCGCTTTAAGCTCTTCACCGTTCTTTAGCTTGATCCCTTGCTCGGTAAATCTGTCTATTTCCGCTGTCACAACACTGGCTTTGCCAGAATTGAGTGCGTCATATAGATCCCCATTAGGAATTAAGCACATCCGTTGATCCCATGGGTTGTAGCTAGGTGTGAAGTGATTGTTAATTGTTTCTTCATCAAGGTGTTTGGCCATCATCTTTCGAAGTTGAACCTTGACCTTCTCAGGCTGCGTACGTGTACGCCTATACATAAAACCCTGAAGGGTTGTGTTTTTCAGCCGGGTAATTGCGTAGGCCCATTTTTGCGGTAGCACCTTACGTAAAGTGTTGGCGATCTTGTCTTGTGCAGGCGCAGAGACAACATAGGTTGGAGAACGTTGTAACATGGTGACCTCGGCACCCCGTTCGGCCATCGATGGGACCAGGGTCATAGCGGTAGCACCACTGCCAATAACGATGACTTTCTTACCAGCATAGTCGAGTTCTTCAGGCCAGAATTGAGGGTGTATCACCTGACCTTTAAAAGTTTCTGCACCTTCAAACTCAGGTGTATGGGCTTTTTCATAGTTGTAGTATCCGCCGCACATAAACAGGAAGTTAGCAGAGATAGGCTCGTTTGGTTCGCCGGCTTCATTGTTTGTCTGTATGTGCCAGGCAGCATCTTCTGTCGACCAGTTTGCGGAGGCAACCTTGCTATTAAAGCGGATCTTGTCCCGGATGCCATGTTCGTCAGCGGTTTCATTGACGTACTTACGAATTGAGGGCCCGTCAGCAATAGACTTTGCTTCCTTCCAGGGTTTAAAGCTATACCCAAGCGTGTGCATATCACTATCGGAGCGAATGCCCGGATAGCGAAATAAATCCCAGGTGCCACCAACCGCTGCACGGCTTTCCAGAATAGCGAATGTCTTGTGTGGGCAGTTCTGCGTCAGGTGAACAGCAGCGCCAATGCCAGATAAGCCTGCACCAACGATAACAACGTCAAAATGATCCATGTATTTCTCCGTGAGCCAAAAGGCAAAACGACTTGCAAATCTAATCGGCTAATTAACCATGTCTTGGCTGGAAGGTCAAAATCACGAGGGGCTGATTTTATCGGCAAAAAGTGGGATCTAGACTCTACCAGCTAAGCCTGGCAGGGAAGTATTGATCAATAAGTTTTTCATAGTAGGGGCGAAGGGCTGCTATATCAGGGGGTGCGGCAGATTTGGAGTAGAGGTCGAACTGCTGAAACTGCTTTACCCAGCGAAACATGTCGATATCCTGATCATTCATCAGGTGGCGGTATTCACCGGCTGAATGAGCACTATAGAAGCTGTGATAGCGGATGATGTATTGGGCTTCAATGGGCAAGTAAGCGCTGGTCACCTGATAAAGGTACTCATCGTGGCCCCATGACATGGTGACCTGATCAAGCCCACAGTGAGGCTCATAGATACCAAATTCGGTGTTGTAAGCTTCAACTAGCCGATCAGGGTTATTCGCAAAGAACTCCGGGTAAACAATGCTGTTTGAAAATCGACAGCCGAGGGGGAAGGTGTCACCCACCACCGCCCACTGTGGCTCACCTTGTAAGCAAAGTATTTTCCCAAGATCGTGAATTAAGCCGGTTAATTGAAACCATTCTGGTAGACCAGCAGCGCGAATTGCTTCAGCGGTTTGTAAAAGATGTTCAAGTTGTGAAAGATTTGTGTCCGGATCACTGTCATCTATAAGGGTATTAAGTAGTTCACAGGCTTGCCAGATTCCCATGGTGAATAGTTGCAATGCGCCGTATTGCTGTTGCTTGTGACGTGCAAAATCCAGCGTCTGCTGTTCGTGATTTAGACGATAGAAGTCAGCGACAGTATCCCTGGCTGGTGATGTGTAATTTCGAAATTCGGTTTCTGATTTGGCCATCTAGTGACTTATAGGCTCTGGTTTACTGGTGGTGTTGATCAGGATACATTGCGTGCTTCATTGTGATAGGAATAATGATTTTGAGCAAACCAATTTATATCTGCCTGATATTGATTACTGTGTGTTGCCTCGTCTTCGCTGCGGCCTGGCCCAATGCGATGTGGGGGCTAGTGCCAGTTGTTGTGTTGTGGGTGCTTGCTATCCAGGATAGTTTGCAAGGAGAACACTCCCTACGGCGTAACTTTCCTATCCTTGGCAGGGCACGGTGGTTAGCTGAGTTCCTGCGACCCTTCGTCCGTCAGTATTTTATAGAATCAGAAACAGACGGTGCCCCTATTAGCCGGATGTTTAGATCCATTGTGTATCAACGGGCCAAGGCGGATGTTGATACGATTCCCTATGGCACAAAGATTGATGTCTATACCGACGGTTATGAATGGCTTGGTCATAGTTTAAGCGCCCACAATGTCGAGGATGTGAATAACGAACCAAGACGTGTGATTGGTGGCGAGGCGTGTAAACAGAAGTATTCCGCAAGCGTATTCAATATCTCGGCGATGAGCTTTGGCGCGCTTAGCGATGCCGCGGTTATTGCCTTGAATAAAGGAGCAAGAGCGGGTGGGTTTTATCACAATACTGGCGAGGGCGGCTTATCGCCTGCGCACCTACAAGAAGGTGGTGATCTGGTCTGGCAAATTGGTACCGGCTATTTCGGTTGTCGGACTGCCGATGGAAAATTTGATGCTGCCTTGTTCGAGGCCAAGGCCAGCCATGATTCAGTCAAAATGATTGAGTTAAAGCTTAGCCAGGGTGCGAAGCCTGGCCATGGTGGTATCCTTCCAGCAAGTAAAAACACCCCTGAGATTGCTCTCATTAGAACTGTCGAAGTTGGTACGGATGTGATTTCTCCTTCAACCCACCCTGAGTTCGATACCCCCATTGGTTTACTTGAGTTCATCCAGAAGTTGCGAGAGGGATCTGGTTATAAGCCAGTTGGCTTCAAACTTTGTGTTGGCCGACGAACAGAATTTATTGCCATTTGTAAGGCGATGATCGAAACAGGGATCAAGCCAGATTTTATCACTGTTGATGGTGGTGAAGGTGGAACAGGTGCGGCACCCCTGGAATATAGTAATTCTGTTGGCATGCCGCTGCGGGAAGGTCTTGCCTTTGTAGATGATTGCCTGACCGGTTTTGGTTTACGTGACGAAATTACAGTGATCTGTGCCGGGAAAATATTTACTGGTTTTCATCTTGTGAAAAATCTTGCCCTTGGTGCGGATATTTGTAACAGTGCGCGCGGCATGATGCTTGCGTTAGGTTGTGTGCAGTCCCTGGTTTGTCACACGAATAAGTGCCCGACGGGTATTGCAACCCAGGACAAGGATCTAAGTCGAGGGCTGGTGGTTGAGGATAAGTATATTCGCGTGCAACGCTTTCAGGCTGAAACTGTTCATGCATTCACTGATCTTGTTTCGTCCGCTGGCTTCCGTCAGGCAGCAGAATTAGAACGAAAGCATATTTTCAGGCGTGTTAGCCAGGAAAAGATTCTCCGGTATGATGAGATCTTTCCACCATTAAAGTCTGGCGAACTACTTCAACAGCCATATCCGAAAGCCTATGAAGAAGTGATGCAAGAAGCGAGCGCCAGTAGTTTTCATTAGAATTTATAGAGAAGGCTTAACCCATGATTGGTTACATTACTGTAGGGACTAACGACCTGGAAAGGGCCGGCGCATTTTATGATGCACTATTGGCAGAGCTTGGTGCTAAACGCGTAATGACTGATCCAAGAATGTTGGGCTGGGCAAATGAGGACAACAGAACCATGTTCTCCGTAATTACTCCTTTTGATGAGAATGACGCGACAGTCGGTAATGGTGTGATGGTTGCCTTTGATGCTGGTACAGGTGAAGGGGTGGAAAGGATGTACAAAAAGGCATTGGAACTTGGTGCCACGGACGAAGGTGAGCCTCATGATCGAGGCAGCAATATGGGCTTTTACGGTGGTTACTTTCGAGATCTGGATGGTAACAAGATGGTTGCCTACTGTGTTGGTTGGACACCAGGCGAATCCTGAAGATCAACGCTACTCGGAATAAAGCTCAAATCGTTTGCGACGATGTGTTAACTTTGTTGTTGGATACGGAAAGTAACTAGATGGGAGGGATACCATGTCGTTTGAGTTTTCCAGCGAGCCACTAAAGGTTGGTCAAATTCTTGATCAAGGTATAAAACTTTTTCTCGGTAGTTTTTCTAGCATGGTGCCGATCATTGGTCTGATGATAATCACAGGTATGCTTGCTGCTTTTGTTGTGCCTATAGAAAACCCGGCGGATATAACACTTTCAAGCATGCTGAGTTTGATCATTTTTGGGCTAATTCAGATCTTTCTCTCGCTGGTTATTCTCTATCGTTGTCTTGGTTATGCAGCGGGTCAGGGGCAATCTCTGGCTGAAGCTTTTGAACTCTCTTCCAGTCGTTTTATAAAAATCGCCGGTTTCTATGTGCTTTACGCTCTGGTGGTGACAGTAGGTTTTATACTTCTTGTCGTGCCAGGTCTTATTCTGACGGTTACCTTGATGCTAGGCAGCATTGTAATATTGTTAGAAGGTATTGGACCTGTCGCTGCACTGAAACGCAGTCATAGCCTTGTCTGGGGTGGTAACTATTGGCGGTCTACATTGGTGCTGATTGTAGCCACAATGTTTTTTATGGTGGTATTGATCGCTGCGGGTATTGTGACTGGCATTGTTGGTTTTGCATTAGGGCAGGACAATATGGTGGTGATGACGAAGATTCTTGAGGCTATTTTGAATCCAATTCTCCAACCACTTTTCGTATGTCTAATGCTTGTGCTCTATAAGGATCTGGTAGCGCGTCAGCAGAACTAGGTTTTCGTCGTCTTGTAGACGAGCAGTGTGCTCGCAAATTGATCCCCGAGACGACGATATTGCGCATCTTTTACGCAAACGACAATGCCCACAAGATAGCCAAACGGCAGGCTATCGACAATGCGCCAGATATTTCTGATCAGAATTGCTCGCTTGCCCGGCTTATCTCCAGTTTGGGTTATTAATTCAACTTCTGCATAACGTTTGCCTGGTGAATCACCATCCATCATTAGTTCAACAAGCGGATGGTAGAGCAGATAAAACAGCGTCGCAGGCCCAAATGTAAGCACAAGGTAGTATTCAAAATTGATATCTAGATAGGGCAAAACAAAGGATGCAATACCAATCCAGAGCACAGCGATAACTAGTCGGATATGCAGGTCAACTGTAAAGGCGAATGCACGGGCGCCAATGCCAGCAATTTCTTGGCCGTGATGCTGTGGCTTCTGGTTTGGATCTGTCATATGGGTTCGAGTGTGTGACCGAGTATCTCGTCACTAATTTTTTCAGCCATCATAATGACCGGGGCATTCAAGTTACCATTGGTGATTTCCGGCATGATCGATGCGTCAACGACCCGTAGATTCTCAAGGCCATGAACTCTACCCTGATTATCGACCACCGCATCCTCATCGAATCCCATTTTACAGGTACAGCTTGGATGATAAGCGCTTTCACTATGTTGGCGAATAAAGGTATCTATATCCAGATTGCCAGGTTTGACTTCCCTACCTGTTAGTTCAGCGAAGGCAGGCTGATTAGCAATTTCTCGTGCGATCTCAATACCACGCCGCATCACCTCTCGATCTTCACTGGTCTGGTTATAGTTAAATTGAATTCCTGGTGCCGAATCCGGGTTAGCATCTTTGAGCGTAACGCTACCTCGACTAGTTGGTTTCATAGGACCAACATGGATTTGGAAACCATGACCAGGAAACTTCTCTTTACCATCATAGTTCATGGCAATGGGGAGAAAATGAAACTGTAGGTCGGGATAGCCAGCGTCGAGACCGCTACGCAAGAATGCACCGGTTTCAAAATGATTTGTTGCGCCGTCTCCTGTTTGATTCAAATACCAGTTCATACCAACAAACGGTTTTCGATACCATTTTAATACCGGAAAGAGGGAGACTGGCTTCTTGCATTCGTATTGCACATATATTTCCAGATGATCCTGAAGGTTTTTACCAACCCCCTTAAGGTGCTGCACAACTGGGATGCCAAGGGCCTCAAGTTCTGATGCAGGTCCAATGCCTGAAAGTAGAAGGAGTTTTGGTGAATTGATTGCACCACCACAGACGATGACTTCTTTTTCTGCATAGAGTCGCTGCTGACTTGAACCGATTGAGTATTCGACCCCGACGGCACGATTATTTTCGAATAGGAGTTTATTGGCAGTTGCCCTTTTTATGATGGAAAGATTCTTTCTATTCATGATTGGATGTAAATAAGCACGGGCAGCACTAAACCGTTTGCCATCTTTAATTGTGGCATCAAAGCAACCAACACCTTCTTGTACCTCGCCATTAAAATCGTCACTGTGGCGATATCCTGCTTCAACACCGGCCTCTAGCCAGGCGGTAAATAACGCCCGGTTGGCAGGGCTCTTTCTAACGTGTAATGGCCCGGTATCACCTCGATAGTGGGATGGCTCGCCGGTATAGTGCTCGGATTTTTTAAAATAAGGTAGGCAATGTGCATAGTCCCAGTCTTCTAGGCCATTGCAGCGTCCCCAACGATTGAAATCTTCTGCGTTACCACGAACATAGA
>CBDUKY010000042.1:0-12430 GCA_965367925.1 uncultured Pseudomonadales bacterium
GGCAGATAATATGCTTGCCTCTCGAACACCAATCAGCGTTGGTGCAGAACTGTTTGGTAATACGGGTGCTGATGGTGACCTTGAAATGGTTAGTCTGATGATTGAGTCCCTTGCGACCGTCAGCGGCCAACCCCTGCATCTTGAGCTTGGCGATGTCGGTATTTTTCGTGCCCTGATGGCTGATGCAAATCTTGCAGGGACAGACCATGAAGTACTTTTTGATCTGATTCAGGGTAAGGCCATGCCGGACTTAAAGGTAGCTGTAGAATCACTGAAGCTCGCCCCTGAGTTGGCAACTTGTTTGGTTGAATTGCCCGCACTTTGTGGTGGTAATGAAGTGCTTGATGAGGGCAAGCGTTTATTTGCAGCTCATCCTGATGTTGTTGCCAGGATTGAAAATCTTGAAATGATCGCTCTTGGTATTAAACAACGGTTCAATGACATCGAGATAAACTACGACCTGAGCGAGCTACGTGGCTATAACTATCATACCGGTATCGTCTTCGCGACCTACTTAAAACCAAGTGGTGTGCGTATCGCTAAAGGTGGTCGATACGATGATGTAGGAAAAGTATTTGGTCGATCCAGAGGTGCAACAGGCTTTGATATTGACTTGCGAAGACTTGTGAACGAAATGGCTGGCTCGGATAATGCTGATATCACTGTGATTGCGGCTGTACAAAAGCCTGAATCAGAGCAGGATGCCGTGTCCCGATGGCAACAGATTAAAGATTTGCGTGATGCGGGTAACGTCGTTATCGAAGGGGCCTCAGAACAGGCAACCAGGCAATTGGTGCTGGAAAATGGCCAATGGATAGTTAAGTAGATTGTCCGGACGCGAATGATTGATTCAATAAGTATCTAGTAATAATCGAAGATGAGAATTCCACATGGGAAGTAATGTCGTTGTAGTTGGCACACATTGGGGTGACGAGGGTAAAGGCAAGGTTGTTGACTTGTTAACCAGTTCGGTCGCCGCCGTGGTCAGGTTCCAAGGCGGTCACAATGCGGGCCACACCCTGGTGGTTAATGGCAAAAAGACAGTTTTGCATCTTATTCCATCTGGAATATTGCATGAACATGTACAGTGCCTGATTGGTAATGGCGTTGTGCTATCAATTCCTGCCTTGTTCAAAGAAATTGAAATGCTTGAGAGTGAAGGTGTCGATGTCAGGCAGCGGCTGATGGTGAGCGTTAACTGTCCGTTAATTTTACCGCACCATGTTGCGCTCGATGTCATGCGAGAAAATGTTCGTGGCAATCAAAAGATTGGTACAACTGGCCGTGGTATTGGCCCAGCATACGAGGACAAGGTAGCGAGAAGAGGGTTGCGTGTTGCTGATTTGTACAAACCCGAGCAGTTTAAAGAATCGCTTGTGGAAATCATGGATTACCACAACTTCGTACTACAGAACTATTTCAATACAGACCCTGTAGATTTTAATAAGACTCTGGATGAGTCCCTGGGCTTTGCTGACCAGCTAAAACCAATGGTTGGTGATGTAGTAGAGCGGCTTGCCGAGTTACAAAAAGCTGATGCCAACATCTTATTTGAGGGGGCGCAAGGCGCCTTGTTGGATATTGACCAGGGTACCTATCCCTTTGTCACATCTTCCAATACCACTGCTGGAGCGATTGGTAGTGGCTGTGGCGTTGGTCCACGTGACCTTGACTATGTACTCGGTATTACCAAGGCCTACACAACCAGGGTTGGCTCTGGACCTTTTCCGACCGAGTTGTTTGATTCAGTTGGTAGTCATCTTGCCAGCAAGGGTAACGAATTTGGTGCAACAACCGGTCGACCACGACGTTGTGGCTGGTTTGATGCTCATGCCCTGCGCAGGGTAATCCAAATTAACAGTGTTTCTGGTTTGTGTATTACAAAATTGGATGTACTCGATGGGCTTGAATCTGTTTCTATCTGTCTTGGTTATAAGAATCCGCTATCTGATAACCCCGAACCAATATACGAAACGGTACCTGGTTGGACCGAGTCCACTGTTGGTGCGAAGCGCTTAGAGGATTTACCTGCCAATGCCCGGGCTTATCTAGAGAAGATTGAAGCCTGTTGTGATATCAGTATAGATTTTGTATCCACTGGCCCTGACCGAGAAGACACCATCGTGCTTCGCAGTCCCTTCGAGGCGTTAGCAGGACAATAAGTTAGCCTGATTGATTGTGCAGTATGACTAGCCTTTGCTAATGGATCGAACCGTAAAAGCATCGGCGCTCAATTCCTGATAGCCTGGCCGGGAGAGGATGATGGTGGTATCTGGAAATGCGCCAGCCACGGAAATGCCCACTGCGCCGGTTGTGTCATTACCGCCACCGCTAATAAAGGCTGGCCCGCCGCCCGGTGCCAAAACACCGGTCCGGTTATAGATGCTGATCCAACCGGAAACATCTGCTGGTACCGTCACGTCCTGGTTCAGTGACTGTTGAACAAATCCCTTGACGAAGGTTGTATCGGTTAGACGCTTCGCTTCCTCATAGTGCGCCTGCACCTTGCTCATATTGGCTGTTTTGATGTAGTCCTGATAGGCAGGTAAGGCAACGGCGGCAAGAATACCGATAATTGCCACAACGATCATGAGTTCTATCAGCGTGAAACCTTGGGTCATATTATTTTTATGCATTGGCGACGGTTCACAGTAGGGTTAGCATCATTTAAGCAGATAATCAGTCTTTGCAGCCAGCAGATTTTGCAATTGGCGGGAGCGAAGATGGTGCATTTGTGTTAAAAGGGCCACGATGGGCCAGATGACCTGATTGGCTGGTTCGAATATGAAGCACTCAATACCTCGCTTTGCGAAGTATTTGTCGCTCACAACCTCGCAACTATGCTGCGAAGCTTGCAGGAATTGTGGCTCTCGACACTTCGCGTTGCGAAGTGCCTGACGCCCATAACTTCGCAGCTATGCTGCGAAGCTTATGTTGGTGCCGAGGAGAGGACTTGAACCTCCACGGGGTTGCCCCCACTAGCACCTGAAGCTAGCGTGTCTACCAATTTCACCACCTCGGCGTGGGAAGGCGCGCAGGTTACTAAGGCACAATTCCAGTGTCAATCCTTCGCCTATACACTGGACAATTTTAATAAATAATTTGGCGATAAATTAAAGGAAGTTTTTTGAACAAAGATCCATACAAACAGCGGGAAGCTCGAAAATACGAGCATCCCATCGCGAGCCGTGAGCACATACTTGAGTGTCTCACCAGGCTGGGAGAACCAGTGGCATTTAAACGCCTCGCTAAAACCCTCAATATTGAGTCAACGCAAGACAGGGATGCCCTGAGAAAACGCCTCGGCGCCATGGTGCGTGCAGGGCAACTTATTGTCGACCGCCGCAACGTCTATGCTATCGCTCGTAAAATGGAGCTCATCACAGGTAAGGTGAGCGCACACCCAGACGGCTACGGTTTTGTTCTGGTCGAAGATGACGAGGATATATTCCTCACGCGCCGCCAGATGCGCCAGGTGTTTCATGGCGATGTTGTCACGGCGCGAATTCGAAGCCAGAACAAGCGTGGTAAAACAGAGGGAGAAATTGTCGAGGTTGTCGAGCGACATACCGAGCAACTTGTCGGTCGCTACTATGTCGCCAACGATATTACGCTCCTGGAACCCCTGAATAATCGCATCAATCACGAGGTGATCATCCGGGACAATGGCAAGTTAACATGTGAGATTGGCCAGATTGTGGTTGCCCGGGTTGTGCAACAGCCTAGTCTCCACGGTGTGGTCATGGCTGAGGTCGAAGAAATTCTCGGCGATCACCTGACACCAGGCATAGAAGTTGAAATCGCTCTGCGAAATAACGACATTCCTGTGGAATGGGACGATGAGGTTATCGCTCAGGTCGACAAGATGCCCAGCAAGGTGCGCCCGGCGGACAAGGTTGGTAGATTTGATTTGACCGAGCTGCCATTCGTCACCATTGATGGCGAAGATGCCAGAGACTTTGATGATGCCGTCTACTGTGAGCCCAAGGAGCGTGGTGGTTGGCGTCTATATGTTGCCATTGCCGATGTGGCCCACTATGTAAAACCAGGTACCGACCTCGATAACGCTGCTCGCGAAAGGGCTACATCCGTCTATTTTCCTCAGTATGTGGTACCGATGCTGCCAGAGAAGCTTTCTAACGGCATGTGTTCCTTGAACCCGGAAGTTGAACGGTTAGTCATGGTTTGTGAGATGACGATTTCTTCCCAGGGGCGAGTGAGTGGCTATGTGTTCTATGAAGGTGTGATTCTTTCTCACGCCAGACTCACCTATACAGAAGTCGCTGAAATCATTAGTGAAGACGCGGATGGTCCACACAGGACCGCCCGGGCAGATATCGTTGAGCATATAGACGAGCTACATAATCTCTACAAGATGCTGGTTCGCCAACGAAAAAAACGAGGTGCAATCGAGTTCGAGTCCACGGAAGTTCACTTCCAGTTCTCAGAAGCGGGTCGGGTGCAAGGTATCGCGCCAAGACCGAGAAATACAGCACATAAGATCATTGAAGAATGTATGTTGTGTGCCAATGTGTCTGCTGCAAGACTTATTTCACAACAGAAGCAACCGGGCCTATACCGGGTGCATGAGCCGCCAGAATTCGAGAAGGTTGAGTTTTTGCAGGCGTTTCTGGCCCGTTTTGGTGTCAATTTACAATTTGGCGACACGATAAAACCTGAAGACTATCAACAGGTAATTGAGCAGCTAAAAGACAAACAGAATGGTCAGGTGCTGCAGATGTCGTTGCTACGCTCCATGAATCAAGCGGTGTATCAGATGGAGAACAAGGGCCATTTTGGGCTTGGCTACGCCGAATATACCCACTTCACGTCGCCAATACGTCGCTACCCTGATCTCCTTACTCATCGTCTGATCAAGTCTGAAATATACAGTCCCAGGGCCAGTAACAAGACCTTGCGTATTGGGCGGGCGAAGAAAATTGATGACTATCCATACGATGTGGAAAAAATGCTAGCGCTGGGTGCTCATACATCCTTTGCAGAACGCAGAGCTGATTCAGCAGTATATGAAGTACTGGAATTCCTGAAATGCGACTATATCAGCGACCGTGTTGGTGAGATTTTGCCAGGCGTCGTGACTGGTGTAACCAAGTTTGGCCTATTTGTAGAACTGACAGATATTTTTGTCGAGGGACTGGTTCATGTAAGTACTCTTGTAGGCGATTACTATCACTATGACCAGGGTAGCCAGTGTTTGACCGGTGAGCGGTCAAAAGTGGTCTATGGCATGGGTGATATGGTTGAGGTGCAAATTGCCAGGGTCAATGTTGATGAACGTAAAGTCGACTTCGAAATTGTTAGTCATACGTCCCTTGTGAAGGGCGGCGGCAAAGCCGCTGGCTCATCGAAAAAGAAAAAATCGAACGACAAACGTCGATCTAAATCCCCTGCAGCGAAGAATCGCAGTAGAGGTCCACGGCAGCGCCATAAGAAACGTTAAATGCAGAGAATATTTGGTATCAATTCCGTCCTGGGTAGGCTCGATAGGCCTGCCGGGGTCGAACGCTTGCTGCTTCGTCGCGGTAAACTCTCGCCCCGTCTACTAGAAATCCGTACCCTTGCAGAGGCAGGCAAGGTACCCATTAGTCTGTTGGATGATGCGCAATTTGCTGAGCTGACTGATGTGAATCATCAGGGTGTTGGTCTTGAAGTCACGGGCATCGACCGGCTTGATGAAGATGGCATGTTCAGGCTTTTGGCGCAGGCAGACCATGATGTATTGATCTTGATCCTCGATGGCGTCACAGATCCAAGAAACCTTGGTGCTTGTATCAGAAGCGCTGCAACCCTCGGTGTTGACGCGATTATCGTGCCTAAGGATCACAGTGCACCACTGAATGAGGCAGCGATTAAGACGGCAAGTGGTGGTGCTGCCCAGGTGCCGGTGATTCAGGTCACCAACCTCGCTAGATCCATGAAACAGCTACAACAGGCAGGTATATGGATTGTGGGCACCCTGCTGGAAACAGACAAGAACCTGCCAGATGTTGATCTAAAGGGAAATATCGCGCTGGTGATGGGCTCTGAAGATCGAGGGATCAGGGATAAAACGGCCAAAAACTGTGATTTCCTGGTCAAAATCCCCATGATCAACCCAACTTTTGGCTTCAATGTCTCTGTGGCGACCGGTATTTGCCTATATGAGGCCAGTCGTCAACGGACTGGCACAAAACCCTAGGTTGCATTGCACTATTGGTTTCAATACAATGCGCGTCCCTTAAATCTCCTTGCTTCATCGCATGTTAAGACAATGCTAATCAGGCAGCGTTGGTACATGGCGGGAGGCATTAACCGTAAGGAGTCTGAATGAGACATTACGAAATAGTGTTTCTGGTACACCCTGATCAAAGCGAACAGGTGCCAGGAATGATCGAAAGATACTCAAACTTGATCACCGAAGGTGGTGGCCAGGTTCATCGAGTTGAAGATTGGGGCCGACATCAATTGGCCTATCCGATCAACAAAATCCACAAGGCACACTACGCATTGCTGAACGTTGAATGTTCCTCTGATGTACTAGAAGAAATTAACACTGCCTTCCGTTTTAACGATGCTGTTATCAGAAACTTGATTCTTGGCCGTAAGGGTCCTGAAACTGGTGATTCCCCGATTATGAAAGTAGAGCGGGAAAGTCGCGAGAAGAAAGAAAAAGATGATGTTAGCCCACGCGCTGAAGCACCAGCAGCGACACCAGCAGCCACAGAAGAAGCACCAGCAGCTGACGATTCAGCAGCCAGTGCAGCTGCAGAAGCCTAAGCGGAGGATATATGTCACGATTTTATCGAAGAAGAAAGTATTGCCGATTTACTGCCGAAGGCACTGTTGAAATCGACTATAAAGACATCGAAACCCTGAAGCAGTATGTTTCAGAAACCGGCAAGATTGTCCCAAGTCGTATTACAGGTACCAAGGCAAAGTATCAGCGTCAACTAGCCAAAGCTGTTAAGCGGGCTCGTTACCTTGCGCTGTTGCCATACACAGATGGGCATAAATAGTTAGTTAACACGATGCGAGCTGTTGCCGAATTTGTCATGCGGGGTCGAACCCAGGCAATCGGCGTGGCTGTCGCTGGTGCCGTTATCCCCTTCCTGAACTGGTTGTCTATTGCAGCTGTTAGTTTAGTTGTACTAAGGAAGGGCATGGCAGAAGGTGCCCAGGTAATGTTGTGGGCTTCCTTGCCATTATTGATGGTGTTTTATCTTGTGCAAGATATTACACCGCTTGTATTTTTGTTTGGAACGGTGACCCTGGCGTACATATTACGTACCACGGTTTCCTGGGAATTTACCCTACTTGCTGTTGTACCTATTGCGGTAGTAGGCATTCTCTTGTTTCAGTTCACGGCCGGTGAGGTCGTTGAACAATTTGTAGAAATGTATCTGGAGTTTCTAAAAGATCTTCAGAAGCAAGCTGCAAACGGTAGCGCCGTTGTCATACCGTCTGCCGCTGCTGCAAGACAAGCCTTGTTTGGCTATATGGCCATGGGATTTGCTATATCGATGTTGGCATTCCTGACTCTCGCAAGATGGTGGCAAAGCGTGTTGTATAACCCTGGTGGATTCCAGAAGGAATTTCACGGACTCAGGTTATCAACTGCAGTCAGTACAGGCCTGGTGGTTGCGATGCTAGTTTGTGTTGGTATCGATGGTATGCAACGTTGGATGTATGTGTTGATGGTGCCACTGATGATGGTTGGACTGGGTTTTGTGCATTGGTTTATTGCCCAGCGCCAGTTGTCCGTTGGTTGGCTTGTAAGTTTTTATTTTATAGCAATATTGCTCCAACTATTTCCAGCCCTGGCGTTTATCGCATTGATGGATAGTTGGTTTGATTTACGAAATAGATTTCGATCGAACGAGGTGTAGGACGATGGAAGTAATTCTTCTAGAAAATATTGCCAATCTTGGCGAACTAGGTGAGAAGGTCAACGTTAAAGCTGGCTATGGTCGAAATTTTTTGATCCCTCATCACAAAGCGGTACCCGCAACGAGCGAAAACATTATTGCTTTCGAAGAGCGTCGCGCTGAACTTGAAAAAGCAGCGAAAGAAAAGCTGGATACTGCAAAAGCACGAGGCGAAAAGATCGCTGCACTCGACATTACGCTGACGACAAAAGCGGGTGAAGAAGGCAAGCTATTTGGTTCCATCACTGTTCGTGACATTGCTGAAGCTGCAGCTGCCAGGGGTGTTGAGGTTGAAAAAGGCGAAATTCAAATGCCTGATGGCCCAATTCGTGAGCTTGGTGAATACCAGATCTCTGTTCAACTTCATCCTGAAGTGTCAGTAGAAATGAAAGTCGGTGTTATCGCCGAGGCCTAATGGGAAGGTTAGCTTCCCGTCAAAAAGGCTGCTGTTAGTTAAGGACAGTCTGGGTTCAAATTTTGAACCCAGGCAACGCCACTGTTTGCAATCTTCTCTCAACATTCTTTCCTGAAATATTTTAGTTACGCACAACTTTTCCAAAGACATATTCCATGACTTTCGAGAGTGCCTGCAGTAACCTTATTCGTCCAATTCGTTACCTCCTGAGCAAAGTCCTTGGCCTTCGAAACAGTCGATAATCAAACCGCGACATTAAAAATCCCACCTCATTCCATCGAGGCAGAAAGGTCTGTTTTAGGTGGACTGATGCTCGATGATCAGGCCTGGGACAAGGTGTCGGCTATCGTATCGGCAGAAGATTTTTATCGAAATGATCATCGAATCATCTTTCGTTGCATGGGCAGTCTTGCCGAAAAAAACAAGCCACTTGATGTTGTCACCATTGCTGAGACCCTTGATTCGGTTAATGAGCTTGAGAATGTTGGCGGCGTTGCCTATATCTCCGAGTTAGCGAGTACCACCCCAACCGCCTCTAATGTAGGTGCCTATGCGGAGATTGTTGCCGAGCGTGCCACGGTTCGAAATCTTATATCCGTTGCACACGAAATTGCAGAAAGTGGTTTCAATCCCCAGGGTCGTGGCAGTGAAGAGCTAATTGACCTGGCAGAATCGAAGGTATTTAAAATTGGCGACACTCGCCCAAGCCGGGGTGGTCCTCAAGGCATGAAGCCATTGTTGACCAAAGCGATTGAACGCATTGATGAGATGTTTGAAAGCAAAGGCGCATTAACGGGGCTTAGTACCGGCTTCCGGGAAATCGACGAGATGACCATGGGCCTGCAGAATGGCGATATGGTCGTTGTTGCCGGCCGGCCATCGATGGGTAAAACCAGTTTCGCAATGAATATTGCAGAAAGCGCGGCCATGTCGAGCGGTAAAACGGTACTGGTATTCAGCATGGAAATGCCGGCTGACTCGCTGACCTTGAGAATGCTGTCCTCCCTTGGCCGTATAGACCAGACCAAAATCAGAAGTGGCCAGCTAGATGATGATGACTGGCCGAGGCTCACATCTGCCGTCACCATGCTAAATGATAAACCCCTGTTTATTGACGACACAGCGGCCTTGTCACCTTCAGAAATTCGCTCCAGAGCACGTCGTGTTGTGCGGGAGCATGGTGATCTAGGTTTAATCGTAATTGACTACCTGCAGCTAATGCAGGTCACCGGTGGCGCGGAAAACAGGGCGACTGAGATCTCTGAGATTAGTCGATCACTAAAGGGCATCGCGAAGGAATTTGATTGCCCCGTGATTGCAGGTTCCCAGTTAAACCGGAGTCTGGAACAGCGAACAGACAAGCGACCAGTAATGTCAGACTTGCGAGAGTCGGGTGCGATCGAGCAGGACGCGGATCTTATTATGGCGATTTATCGCGATGAGGTTTATCACGAGGACGCTGAAAAAGGCATTGCGGAAGTGATCATTTTAAAACAACGAAATGGTCCTATTGGGCGCCGTAAGCTAGCCTTTATTGGTAAGTACACCAAGTTCGAAGATCTTGCAGTAGGTTACGGTGAGTATGACTATGAGTAGTTGTGCTGAATGACATTTGGTAATTCTCCGACAGCGACGATCCACCTCAATCATATTCGTGAAAATTTCTCTGTCGCAAAAGCCGCCGCACCCAGATGTAAAACCATGGTGGTGATTAAGGCCAATGCCTATGGTCACGGCATGCCAGAAGTCGCTCGTGTACTTGATGATGCAGACAGCTATGCAGTGGCGCGCGTGGCAGAAGGGGTCGCATTGCGGCAGGCGGTACCTGAACTTGCTCATAAACCGATTGCGGTATTGGAAGGTTTTCTCGGTGAGGCAGAGATGCAGGCTTGCCTGGCGTTTAACCTCACACCGGTGGTGCATTGCCATACCCAGCTTGAATGCTTAGCGGCTAATTTGCCCTTTTGGCTTAAATTCAATACAGGCATGTATCGGTTAGGGTTTCACCCGCGGGAAGCAGAGCAGGTGCTACATCAAATTCGTGAAAAGTCCCTCACAAGCTCCCTCCTTGGGCTAGTCACTCATCTTGCAAATAGCGATGATCCTGACCATGAGCTAAATCCAAAACAGCTAGCGTCGATTCAACATGTTGCTGAACAATTCCCAGCCACCTTGCCGCTGAGTGTTACAAACTCCGGCGGAATACTTGGTTTACCAGATTTTCAAAGTGACTGGATTCGTCCGGGACTTATGCTTTATGGCGGAAGCCCAACGGGTATAGTGAACGAGTCGTTAAAGCCTGGTATGACCTTAACTGCACCGATACTCACCATTAATGAACTGAGTCCAGGAGATGCAGTAGGCTATGGTGGTCATTGGGTTGCGGAGCGGGAGTGTCGCATTGCTGTTGTTGCCATGGGTTACGCGGATGGTTACCCGCGGGAAATGCCTGCTGGTACACCTGTTGCCATTGCAGGACGGCAGCGACAACTCGTTGGAAGGGTATCCATGGACATGTGCACAGTGCTGCTGGCAGCAGAGGATGACTTTGCCCCAGGTGAGCAGGTCGAATTCTGGGGTGAGCAAATTTTTATCGATGAGATAGCCGATCGTGTCGGCACCATTAGTTATACCCTGATGACAGGTCTTGGTAATCGCGTTAATCGGGTTTACTCAACAGGCTGAACATCTTGACCGGAAAGAGCTTATAACTTGGCGAAGAACAAAACAGTTTATGTGTGCACCGACTGTGGTGCTGAACATGCCAAGTGGCAGGGTCAGTGTAATGACTGCAAAGAATGGAATACGCTTTCTCGCCTTACTGTAGATGGTGCCCAGGCTGCTGTTCGCCGTAAAGGTTATGCGGGGCAATTAGAAGCCGCCCAGTCTCTGGCAGAAGTCTCCGCTGTGGATGTACCACGGGTTAAGTCAGGGTTAGCAGAGTTTGATCGCGTGCTTGGCGGTGGTCTCGTGCCAGGCTCGGCAGTGCTGATTAGCGGTAGTCCCGGTGCTGGTAAAAGCACCTTGTTGATTCAAATCATGTGCAAATTAGCTGCTCAGCATTCAGCCCTCTATATTACTGGTGAGGAAAGTCTTGCCCAGATAGCAATGCGCGCAAAACGATTGCAGTTGCCAATGGAATCTTTACAGGTTATGGCGCAAACCAGTGTCGAAGCCGTCACCCAGGTATGGGACGAGCTAAAGCCTAAACTCATTGTCATCGACTCCATTCAGGTGATGCATGTGGATAGCGTCGACTCAGCACCTGGTGGTGTGACGCAAGTAAGAGAAAGCGCTTCCGTGCTTATTCAACAGGCGAAGAAAACCAATACGGTACTATTCGTTGTTGGGCATGTCACCAAGGAAGGCAATCTTGCTGGCCCGCGCGTGCTCGAGCACATGATTGACTGTTTTATTATGCTCGAAGGTGAACAGGATTCCAGATACAGAACCCTGCGCAGCAGTAAAAACCGATTTGGTGCAGTAAATGAGCTAGGCATTTTTGCCATGACGGAAAAGGGCCTTATTGAAGTACCAAACCCATCTGCCATATTCCTATCTAGAGGCGAGGCTGCAGCGCCAGGATCAATTGTCATGGTGGTATGGGAAGGCACAAGACCATTGCTCGTCGAGGCCCAGGCCCTTGTTGATAGTAATGGCTATGGCAACCCAAGACGGGTAGCGGTTGGTTTTGAACAAAATCGACTGGCAATGTTGCTTGCAGTATTACACCGTCACGGTGGATTACAGGTTGGTGATCAAGATGTGTTTGTAAATGCAGTCGGCGGTATTAAGGTCTCAGAAACTAGTAGCGACCTTGCGCTATTGTTGGCGGTCATTTCCAGCTTTCGAAATCGTGCCTTACCACAGGATATGATTTGTTTTGGTGAAGTTGGTTTGTCTGGTGAGATAAGACCGGTTCCCAATGGCCAGGAAAGAATTCGCGAAGCGGCCAAACATGGTTTCAAGCGCGCCATTGTGCCAAAAGGTAATCTGCCGAAAAAACCCATTGAAGGTATGACGATTACCGGTGTGAGCCAATTGAGTCAGGCTCTCGACGCAATCGCAGACTTATGAGCATTTCTGTCAT
>CBDUKY010000043.1:0-12411 GCA_965367925.1 uncultured Pseudomonadales bacterium
CTCCTCATAAATATCAACCTTTACGTCGACAAACTCATGGCCGCGTTTTGAAAATAAATCTTTAATCTCGCATTCCGCAATTAAATAGGTGCCATAAGGTACCATGGCAAAAAATTGAGATTCAGTTTGCAGGTGAACCCAGGGGTTCATATAGGCATTACCAGCCAATACCCAGTTGGTAATCCCGAGTAAAAATGCACCATGGGCAAAGCCATCTGCATCAAACCTGTGTAGATCAGGTAATAAGCTGCTGTCGCGCAGATATGCCGACATTTCATGCTTTTCAGACCAGCGAATTTTTAAGGCGCGCATACCTGATGCTTGTAAGCGTTGCATCTCATGAAGTGTTGCCGGTGCAATATCAGCCTCTTTAGGCAGTAGGTCATCCCCTCGCCTTGTTGGTGGCTGGGGGAGTTCGTCCGCTAGATAAACTTCAGCCGTTGCGCAGCGGGTCCCTTCCATGTCGATTAGTTCAGCGCGATAGGCAGTATCTGTTTGATTGGAAACCTGAACCTCGAAATCGTGACCGTCATAGAGGGGTTTGTGTACAACTACCTTGCCATGACCTCTGGTAAGCCAATCTTCTCCCCAGGCGAGTACTGCCGGGTGGAAAAGATAGCCTGAAACCGTGACGCCCGGGACTAGCCCACCTTTAAATCCGTATTCCTTTGCAACATCGTCAGCATGGATGCGATTGCTAGAGTTGGTTGCAGGATTGAATGCTTCTGCTCGCCAGTTTTCTGGAATAGTCACGTTTTCTCCGGGTAATTATTATTTAAGCCTGTGAATAGTAACCCTCAATTTCACTCAAAGGCCATAGCCATGCTGCGCCACGAACGCCACTGGCATCACCATAATTGGCCTTAAGGATCTGGGTGTTGAGGGTGTCACTAAAGACATACTGGGGTAGATATTGATCTAATTTAGAATAGATTGCGTCAATGTTAGACATGCCGCCGCCCAGTACTATGCAGGCTGGATCTAACACATTAATAATGGTTGAAAGACCGAGCGCAAGCAGATCACAGTATTCATCGAGTAGGGCGAGAGCCGGTTTGTCTCCTTTTGTGGCGAGAGCAACAATGGCTTCACTGGTGAGTGATTGCCCGGTTCGAAGCTGCCAGCTTTTTTCAAAGCCAGGACCAGCGAGCCAGGTTTCCATACAGTCCGATCGACCGCAAAAACATTCGCGTTTTGCAGCTGGCGGAACAAGTTGAGAGGAAGCCAGTGGCAATGGGTTATGGCCCCATTCCCCAGAGATGGCATTGACACCTTGCAGTAGCTTTTTATCAACCACAATACCGCCACCCACACCTGTGCCAATGATTACTCCAAATACGGTACCGGCATCTTTTGCGGCACCATCACTTGCCTCCGAGAGCGTGAAGCAATCGGCATCATTGGCAATCCGCACTGCTCTGCCGCAAAGTGCTTGAAGATCCAGAGGCAGGGGCTGATGATTTAAGCAGGTAGAATTGCAGTTCATCATTAAACCTGTCTTCAGCGAGATGGCACCGGGTGTACCAATACCAATCGGCAGGTTATCAGGCAGCTTGTGGGTTGTTGCTAGTCTTGTCACAAGGGCGCTGATCACTTCCAGAGTTCTCTGGTAGTCTCCTCTCGGTGTGGCTTGCCGCAGCTTGTCGACGATCTGCCCATTAGCATCCATGACGATGGCTTCAGTTTTGGTGCCACCAAGATCAATGCCGATCCTTGCCAGGGGTAAGTTTGTTTTTGTCATGATATAAATGGTATCACGGCTGGCCGAATCTACACCCTGTCAAAGGGCGCTATGGGTTCAGGTTTGAAAAGTAGCGCAACGAATAGTAGCGCCAAATGGAGAATTGAAATGTTCGAAGATCAAAATCTGATCCAAACCGGGGATGTCTGGTCAGGCATCAAGCCCCGCCATCAATCACCTTGTGCCTGTTGTTCTCCTGTTATTGCGGCATTGAATACAAGCATGCAAGTAACGGATGAGATGCTTGCAGACCTGCGCCATTGGCAGCAGCGCAAACCACCACTTTTACCTGTGTCAGCTAATACGCAACTGTTAGTCAATGCACGGGTCTATACGGTCGACAATGAATTTTCTATTGCCGATTGCCTTGCCATCAAAGCAGGAAAAATTCTTGCTACCGGGCGTGAAGCAGATTTACGGCTTGATTATGAAGATGCTGAGATTATTGACGCAGGCGGGAAGACTATTCTGCCCGGTTTTATTGAGCCTCATATGCACTTTTTGCCCATTGCCACTATCGGTAACTTTGAAGATATTGGTCCATTCAAATATCCGACAGTGGCCGCGGCGCTGGCGAGACTGTCAGAGCTTGCAGCTGAAACGCCAACAGACGAATGGATCATGGCGCGTCAGTTTGATCCATCATTGCAAGAAGGTGCGGATACCTTGACCCGACAAATGCTCGATCAGGTCTCAACCGACCATGCCATATTCGTCTATAACACTTCACTACACTTCGCATACTGTAATTCTCGTGCCCTGGCTCTAGCGGGTATTGATAAGGATTCAGCAGATGTTGCAGGTTCAGCATTTGGTCGTGATGTTGATGGCTCTCCAAATGGTGTCCTGCAAGGGAGCCATGCTATGTCCAGCGTTGCCAGACACAATCCAGCACAGCGCAACTATGACCTGGCGGAAGCTTGTTTTGATGTTTGCAATCGAGCCAACCAGGTCGGGGTGACGACAATGTGTGATCAAGCAACAGGTATGGCCAGAGGGGTAAAAGAACCCGAATTATATGCAGCCCTTGCTGCCTCCGGTCGAATGACTGCCAGGTTAAGGTATTCGCTGAGTTATGCCTTGCAGGAAAAGTGGGACGAAACTGATATAGCGCCAGGTGATGGTGACGATCTGGTTCGGGCGACGGCCTGGAAAATTGTTTCAGACGGGTCGAATCAAGGTTTTTCCGGGTTACAAAGAATGCCTTACTTGAATTCTGATGATTGCGGGGTTGCCTATGTTGAGAAGCAGGCCCTGGAAGAAATGGTTGTTGATCGAGCGCGTCGCGGCTGGCCACTTGCAATTCACGCTAACGGTGATCAGGCCATTGATAATGTACTTGATGCCTACGAAGCTGCTGCTGCAGCAGGTGTGCTAAACAACCCGCCTTACCGAATTGAACACTGCTCCATCTTGCATGATGAACAGATCAGTAGAATTAAGCAGCTTGGATTGTCACCGAGTTTCTTAATTGGTCATGTTTTCTACTGGGGCCGGGCGATGCGTGATCAGGTATTTGGTCAAGCAAAAGCTAACTTGTTAGATAGAACTGCAGCCTGTGAGGCTGCCGGTATCACCTGGACACTTCACTCCGATGAGCCTGTCACTGAGATGAATCCATTACGCTGTATTGAAAATGCAGTGACACGAAAACTCTGGCGCGAGGAACAATCGAAATTAGCAGCAGAGGAGTGTATTGATGTGCAAACGGCAATTAGAGCCATGACCCGTGATGCAGCCTGGCAATGTGGTTCAGATCATGAGGTTGGTAGCCTGGAGGCTGGAAAATACGCGGACTTTATCGTCCTTGAGGAAGACCCAACAGAGGTTGATGTTGATCATATTGGTTCAATCCGCGTGCTCCAGACCTGGATGGGTGGACGAAAGGTCTATGACGCTAGCCATTAGTCATCAATCATATCATCGTAAGTTGGACGATCATCAAGGATCAAATAGGCTAACCCATAACCAAGTAGGGCGGCTTGAGGAATAATCAGTAGCGCAGCAACCGCCGCCGCACGTATGTAAAACCGTGGCCAGTCGAAGTAACGTGCTACGCCCGCGCAGACTCCCCCTAACTTTTTGTTCAGGGGGTCGAGCATCAATTCCTCAGTATCGAAACTTCTAAATCTACGTTTACGCATCGTTAGCTTACCTCGGCAGGTTCATGACTAATTTGTTTTGGTACCGCCAGGCGTTCTTTCAGTGCGGCTAATTCAAGATCCAGATATTCATCTTTCTCTAATGCCTGAATTTCTGCCGCAAGGCCATGAGTGCCTGTTTGGCTACCGAGATCAAAGGCTTCAACTTCACCCTCCATCTCATCAAGCTTGCGCTCGTAAGACTCGAATCGATTGAAAGCATCTTCAACATTTACCTCGTGTAGTTGACGCTTAACTTTCATGCGCGACTTCGCTGTTTGACCCCGAACGATCAACGCCTTCTGGCGCGCTTTGGCCTGATTTAGCTTTTCTTCCAATGCATCTGCATCGCCCTTGAGTTTGTCGATGGCGGCGTCAATGTGAATCAAGTCAGCCTCAACCTGGGTGATAGCAGTATCGTATCGACCTTTCTCCTTTAGTGCCGCTTTGGCCAGGTCGTCCCGACCTTTACTGATCGCCAGCTCTGCTTTTTCTTCCCACTGTCGAATTTCTTTTTCGTAGTAACGAATCTGCTTGTGTAGATGTTTCTTGTCAGCAATATGTCTGGCAGATGCTGAACGTACCTCTACAAGGGTTTCCTGCATTTCCTGGGTGATCATGCGAACGATCTTTTCGGGATCTTCTGCCTGATCAAGGATGGCATTGACGTTAGCGTTGACGATGTCTGAAATTCTGTTAAATACGCTCATAATTAAATTCCTCTGTGGTTCGAAAGTTCTAAATATCGGTTAGTGAAGTAAGTTTTTGACGATTGGTCTGTCGACTGTTGTCGTCAGTGTGTTCTTGTCCGTGTTGCTGATGCAGTGAGTAGCAATGTCGCCGCATGTTGTATTGGATTTGGCGTAGTTATCAGCAAAGATGCCAAAGCTCACCATGACCAGTGACAGTAGTCCCACAACCACCCAACCACTGTTTCGGTCTGCGAAAATTCTGTAGCGTTGTCGTGAATGACTGGTCATTGTTTGTTTGCTCCCTGCGCTAGGCTTATTCAAGTTAATTTGCTTCTATGTCAGGTGTAATTCACGATCCGTGCCAGTTTTTGAAATATTCTTAAGTTGTTGTATTTAAAGGGAATGGGTCAATTGGTAGCGCTGGAAATGGCAAGGGTGAAATTTCGAGTGGTTTAAAGGCAAGGTATTTCGCGATATTGACCAACTGAATTTTTATCTCCTGTGGACTAGTTGGCTACGTTATACTCGCTGCTTCATTTTGAGGTGAACTGAATTTAGCGTGGAGAAGTCGATGAATGGTGCCGAGAGTATGCTGCAAACCCTTATTAACAATGGGGTGGAGGTCTGTTTTAGTAATCCCGGTACGTCCGAGATGCACATGGTTGCAGCGATCGGTAAGACAGAGGGTATGCGTGGTGTTTTAGCCTTGTTTGAGGGCGTTTGTACTGGTGCCGCTGATGGCTATGGCAGAATGGCCGGCAAACCAGCCTGTACACTACTTCATCTTGGGCCGGGCCTTTCGAATGGTTCCGCCAATTTACACAATGCCAAGAAGGCGAACTCACCGGTTATCAATCTAATCGGCGATCATGCGACCTACCATAAGAAGTACGATGCCCCTTTAACATCCGACATTATTGGTCTTGCCGGACCAGTGTCCCACTGGGTAAAGACGTCCAGTTCAGCAACTGAATTACCAGCCGATGCGGCAACAGCTATCCAACAGGCCAATAGTGGCGCGGGGAAAATTGCGACGCTGATAGTTCCTGCCGATTGTGCCTGGGATGAATCCACCGATGAAGTACAAAAGGCAGATGCAATTGCTGCCAATATCGTGACTGAAGAGGCCATCAATACTGCAGCGGAATTGCTCAGTAATGGGAAATCCACCGTTATCCTTATGAACAACCAGGCGGTGACTGAAGATTGTATGCAGATTGCAGATAAAATCTCCCAGGCCTCAGGTGCAAGATTGTTTTGCGATACGTTCACAACGCGCATCCCGCGAGGTGAAGGACGAGTCGTACTAGAGAAACTTGGTTACTTTGCTGAACAAGCTGATGAGCAACTAGCAGGTGTTGAACAATATATTCTTGTTGGTACTAAAGCGCCTATCGCGTTTTTTGCCTATCCGGGTAAGGCCAGTGAGTTCTACGCCGAGGATAGTAACCGCCATACACTAGCGAGCGTTGAAGACGATGCACTAGATGCCTTAACCCGTCTTTGCGACAAGCTAAAAGCACGAGATCATGCACCACGTCTTGCGCCCTTGTCGAAACCAGCAATGGGTGAGGGTGACCTTACTCCTTCTAGTATTGGCAAAACCTTTGCGGCTTGCTTGCCCACCGATGCCATTGTGGTTGATGAGAGTGCGACAAGTGGTGCCAGTTGTTATTTTTCTTCAGCGACTAGCGAACCACATGACTGGTTGTTACTTACCGGTGGTTCAATTGGTTATGGATTACCTGTTGCTATTGGTGCATCAGTTGCTTGTCCTGATCGAAAGGTTATCTGTCTCCATGGCGATGGTGGTGCTATGTATACCATTCAGTCCCTTTGGACCATGGCAAGAGAGAATCTTGATATTTGTGTGGTCATCTTTGCCAATCGGAAGTACCAAATTCTTCAAGTCGAACTCGCCCGGGTTGGTGCCCAGTCCATGACGAAGAAAACCATGGATATGCTAGATATCGACAATCCTGTGCTGAATTTCGCCCAGATTGCAGAGGGAATGGGGGTCAAGGCTTCCAGGGCGACCACCATAGAAGAATTCAATCAGCAATTCGCAGAGGCGATGGCAACCCCAGGCCCAAGACTCATTGAGGCGATACTACCCTGAATAATACCGGGCTAGTAAATCCAGTGAACAAATCGTGTGGTAAAAAATGGTAGCAGTATTAGATGCAAGTCAGCGGCAAGCATTGCTCGCCAGCATCGAATCAGAACAGTTTGATGTGATTGTTGTCGGTGGTGGTATCACTGGTGCCGGTATCTTGCGGGAAGCCTCGCTTCGCGGATTGTCCGCGATCCTTATTGAGGCAGAAGATTTTGCTTCTGGTACCTCAAGTAAATCAACGAAACTCATTCACGGTGGTCTCAGGTATCTCGCAATGGGCCATGTTCACGTGGTTCGAGAGGCTGCACGAGAGCGAAAGCGAGTTAATCAACTAGCGCCGCATCTGGCGGAACCTAAATGGTTAACACTACCTTCAGCGAACCGCTTCGAATTGATCAAATACCAGATCGGGGTTACTGCATACGAGCAGCTAGGTCAGGTAGCAAAAGCGGACAAACATTTTAACTTGTCTGGTGAGGCGCTGGCAGAGTATGAGCCAGGTTTGAATCGCGATCGATTTCCATATGCCTGTGTTTATCGTGAATACCTGACTGACGATGCCAGATTGGTGCTCGCTAACGTTAGAGCGGGGGTGCAAGCCGGTGGTCAGGCAATCAATAAAACCAGGGTTACAGGTATTGTTAAGCAAAATGAAAAAGTCGTCGGTGTTGAAGCAAAGTGCCAGTTGACTGGTACGGAGCTGAAGATTAACGGCAAGATTGTTATCAATGCTGCTGGACCCTGGGTTGAGCAAATTTGTCAGCTTGATGGTTTACCCATGCGAAAATCCATGGTGCTTTCGAAGGGTATTCATATTGTCGTTGATGCCGCTCGCTTACCCATAAAGGAAATGGTCTTTTCTGTTAGCAAAGATAATCGCCCGGTATTTATGATCCCTCGTGGTGAAACTGTCTATATTGGTACAACTGACACCTTGTATGAGGGGCCAGATGTCTGGCCGGAAGTGACCGCTGCGGAAGTTGAATACTTGTTTGAGCCGGTACAGCGATACTTTGATGTGAGGTTAACCAGGGATGCTTGTTTAACAAGCTGGGCGGGTCTAAGACCCTTGATTTATGAGCCAGGTAAATCAACAAAGGAAATTTCTCGTAAAGATGAAGTCTGGGTGAGTGAGGGCTGGTCACGATTGCCGGTGGAAAATTAACAGGCTATCGAAAAATGGCCGAGGATGCTGTTGCAAAGGCTTGCCAGTTGATGGGGGTTGATAATCTACCCCCGTCAGGGGATGAACCATTACCCGGCGGTGATATTTCAACCTCACTCCGGCAGTGTGCACTGGATCTAACCCAACATTTTCCCATGGCCGACGAAAGCGCCGATCGTCTGGTCAGGCTCTATGGTGCTGAGAGTCGGCAGGTCTTGTCACTGGGGCGCAATAGTATCCTCGAAGACGCACCTGTGTTTGATGGAGAGATACACTGGGCTATTAAGGAAGAGGGCGCCCAGAGTCTCGAAGATGTGTTGTATCGACGCACGAGATCCGCCCTTTATCAGCCTGTTCAAAGCCAGGCACTTGTCGAGCCGATAGCAGAACTCATGGCCGCTGAATTGGGCTGGTCAGAAGCGCGTAAGCTGGCAGAAATGACCCACGTAAATAGTCTACTGCAGGCAGATCTAGCGTTTCGGGCCTAGCTTGTTGGCAGAATGCCTAGAATCCAATCCACATTCGGATCAGTTTCATTTACCCGGTATTTGCGCAAGACGTAGTTCATTTGTGGCACTTCAAGTCTTACCTGCTCAGCACTGTCTTTATCCAGGCGAATAAAACTGGCGTCAGTTTCGGCGGTTACATCCTGTACATTGTTATCGGTCAAGGGCTTACAGCCAAACTCAGCACCGATCTTGTCACCTGAAACAAGGGTGCCAGACGCAAGTACATACCAGGCGTCGTCACCCAGGTGCATGGATTCACCGGCCGGTAACTCCACCAGGGTACAAACCCGGCCAAGCACTTCCAGTGAGTTGGAAGACAAGGGAGAGAACTGTGGCACCTGTTTCAAAATGGGTCGCAGTGCCCATCTTCGCAAGAGATCTTCTTTAAAACCCTCGCTTTCAATAAAGGCAATAAAGGTATCTTCAGAGAATACGCAAATAGTGACAGGGGTCGATGCCATGACGCTGGCATTTCGATTGCCGCTACCGGTAATCACAGCCATCTCACCAATTAAATCGCCAGCTTGAAGCTGGGCAATGGTGTGAGACTGTTTGCCGTCGTGCTGCACAACGTCGCAATAACCAGTAAGAATCAGATAAACGAAACCCCGGGTGCTTGCGTCCTGAACAACAATGACATCATCTGTGTTGTAACGTCGAATTTCTTCCTGGGCAAGCAGACTACGCATCCAACGATTTGGAAATGGGCGCCCCAGCCAGGAAGACAAATAGTGATTAACCTGTGATGTATAGATGCTCTTATCACCGTCAAACACGGTATAGCGTTTACCTGAACTTGCCAGGGAAAAGGTGTTGTTAAATTCTGGTGGCAAGCTGTCAACATGCACAAACACAACGCGTTCAGCATCTGAATTCAATGCATCAGCAGGGTTGCCGTGAATAGCACCAGCGCCGCCATCGGCGATTAACATATGAAAACTTTCGGAAAAAATCCTTTCCAGATTCTGTAGCGTACTGTCCCTGACAGAACCTTGCTGATTGAGTTCACGTACTGACTCAAGACTATTGTTATCACCGACAATACAAAGTTGACGTTCACCATCCTTGTCCCGGATGGTAAAGGTGGCACCAATAGTTGGAATACTGTGCACGGTGAGATGGGGCTCAATGAATAAACCAAAGTAGTTCATCACTTCCCCTGGTTTTAGCTCCACCAGCAGGAAGTGTTCTTTTATGACATCAATTTCCCAGCCTAGCTGGCAGGCAAGCTTGTCCATCGCCATATTGTAGATTTCGACGGTGGAGATGACTTCAACCCTGTGTGGCATCATCATCAGCGGAAACATTGCACAGTGGTCATCGTGTAGGTGGGTTAAAAACACGGCTGAAATCTGATTTTTTGAGATCCCCCTGGCGTAAAGATGGTCGTCGAGGAACGGAATCGAGTCGATCAGCATATATTCGCCGTTGTAGCAGACGGCAAGCCCGGTACAAGGTTCATCGACGCTAAATCCAGATGCGCCACCTAATACTTCTATACCAAGCTTCACCAGTCCACCAGGGACATAATCTGACTGCACCTGATAGGGCGGTTTAATGACGACATCCATTGGCAAATCACATTGGACATTACCCTGGCTGTTTGAAAATCTGTATTGATCACGACCAGTATGGTCAATTTGTAAGGTGCCTACCTGAGCACGACCATTAACGAAGGGGATCACCTCGAAGAAGCCTTCAATGGGTATTGGCTTACCATCATCGTCCGGTAAGGCCAGTGCTTCAGAGACTGCGAGCCATTCTTCCTTTAATTCCGACTCTGTGCCCCAGGCATCAAGTTCTGCGCGGGTTGGACCCATTAAGGTCAGGCGCAATAGACGCAGTGCATGGCTAATGTCAGTATCTTCACCAACCAGTTTGATTTTTCGACCCTGTTCTAACCCCTTTGCGACAAAAACGAAGAAATAGAAGGGAAACTCAAGATTGTTCAGCAATGAGCCGTCTTTCTCTTTGATATCTGTCATTAACATGGCATCGAAATGCGTGATGTTATTGATCAAGAGATTTTTGAGGATTTCGGGAGGTTGACCAACAAGCACAACAGTCTGGTCGTCTTGGACCACGCGACTTGCTTCCGCAGGAATCAATACTGTAGGTCGGGCCATTGCAATTCTGCATCTTTTTGGTTCACACAGTGTAACTAAAGCATGTGGCGGGGGAAACCCTATAAGAGAACTGTTAGCGAGGGCTTCTTAGCTCGTAATTTTCAAGCTAAAACCTTAAAATGCGCACCCTTTATTAAGAACCAATGAGCTCAGCCACGGCTAGTTTGTTGGTAATGACTACTCAACTTTACCCACGAGGCCAAAATGACCGAATCAATTAAGCTAGATGAAGCTGAGAAAGCCTTATTTCGTGAAAGCGTCGCTAAATTCCTTCAAGCTGAAGTCGAACCACACTATGAAGAATGGGAGTCTGCGGGTATCTGGCCACGAGATTTGTGGAATAAGCTTGGTGAGAATGGATTCCTTTGTGTAGACATGCCGTCAGAATATGGTGGCTTTGACGCTTCATTTGAACTGAGTTGTGTCGTTATCGAGGAAATGTCACGAGCTGGCTACGGCGCACTATCATCGGGCGTTTCTGTTCACTCAGACATAGTTGCACCCTACATCCTGCATCTGGGTACTGATGAGCAAAAGGCGCACTGGCTACCTAAGATGGTGAGTGGCGAGGTGGTTGGTGCCATTGGTATGACAGAACCAGGGGCTGGCTCTGATCTACAAGGCATGAAGACTTCTGCAGTAAAAGATGGTGATGACTACATTATCAATGGTCAGAAGACCTTTATTACCAACGGTCAACATGCTGACGTCATCGTTCTGGCGACGAAGACAGATCCTAAACAAGGCGCTAAAGGTATGACCTTGTTCACCGTCGACTGTCACCTGGCGGGCTTTGAGAAGGGTCGAAACCTTGAAAAGATGGGTTTGCATTCTGGTGATACCTCAGAGATCTTCTTTAACGACCTGCGAGTCTCGGCAAAAGAGATACTGGGCGGTGAAGGTAAAGGCTTTGCCAATCTGATGAATGAACTGCCTCGTGAGCGGCTGATTCTAGGCGTTGGCTGTGTTGCAGCAGCAGAAGGAATGCTTGACTGGACAATAGACTATACAACCGAGCGTAAAGCCTTTGGTGAATCAATTTCCAGGTTCCAGAATACGCGTTACGTCCTTGCGGATATCAAAACAGAAATCGAGCTAAATAAAGCTCTGGCGGAGAAGTACACGGCGAAATATGTTGCTGGCGAACTCACCACAGAAGAAGCTTCAATGTGTAAATTGGCGGCAAGTGAGATGCAAGGCAAGGTCGCCGACCGATGTGTACAACTCTTTGGCGGCTATGGTTATATGCGGGAATACAAGGTTTCCCGTGCCTATGTTGATGCAAGGATCCAGAGGATCTATGGTGGTACGTCAGAAATCATGAAAGAAGTGATCGCGCGAAGTCTGGTTGGTCGCTAATTGCGTAAACCCTATCGGGGTCAGCAGATTTAGCCGCCTTGAGTTTTAGCCGCGAGCGAGGTATCACTCGTTAAAAAGCACCAAGAAAAATAATAAGCAGGGGCGAAAACGTGAATCAAAATATAGGTGAACTCTTAACCCGCCGGGCAAATCTGAGCGGAAATCGCGAGGGTTATGTCGATAGTAAGTCTGGACAGCGGCTTAGCTTTGATGAATTAAATCGACGTTGTAATCAACTCGCCAATGGGCTGGTTGATAGTGGCGTGAAACCAGGCGATCGGGTAGCGCTACTCATGATGAATAGCGCTGAATTTATAGAATCCTATTTTGCTGTCGCCAAGATCGGTGCTGTCGTTGTCCCCTTAAACTGGCGTCTGGTTGCAGACGAGCTTGAATTCATTCTCAAAGATAGTGGTGCGACTACCATGATTTTTGGTGAGGAGTTCGTCGAGCTCTGTACCGAACTACACAGCCGGGGTGATAAAACTGATCTTGTGCGTTGGCTGCAGGTTGCCGATGGTGATGGCGAAACCCATTTCGCCGCGGACTACAATAACTTTAA
>CBDUKY010000044.1:0-12304 GCA_965367925.1 uncultured Pseudomonadales bacterium
TACCACTCGATAGTCGGTATCCAGGTGATGTGCCAATTCCCAGGGACTACGCCTATACCTTTGATCCCTTTATCTCATTGACCCTTGCAGCAGCAGCGACGAGCAAGATGATCCTCGCCACTGGTATCTGTCTCGTGATTGAGCGGGATACGATTTTTACTGCAAAGCAGGTTAGTACCCTTGATTACATCTCAGGTGGACGGGTTGAATTTGGGATTGGCGCTGGCTGGAACCGACATGAAATGGAAAATCATGGGACTGACTATGGGACTCGCTTTGATCGTTTGAAGGATCAAATGCTAGCCATGAAAAATATCTGGGAATATGAGGAAGCGGAATATCACGGTGAGTTTGTAAACTTCTCAAAGATGTGGTCCTGGCCCAAGCCAATCCAAAAGCCTCATCCACCGATCTTATTGGGGGGTGAGTCTATTCATACCCTGCGCAGGGTTGTGGACTATTGTGATGGCTGGCTACCGCGTGCAAGGGAGCCAGAAAAAGTGCTTGAAGGGATGAAGACGCTAGAACAAATGGCGAGGGCCGCTGGGCGAGAAATTCCCGTTTCTGTATTTGCGGCACCACCTAAATATCTGCGTCAGTTCAGTGATGCGGGGGCAAAGCGCAGTGTGCTGATGCTACCTGCAGAAGATACATCAGCAACACTAAAACGCCTTGATGAATATGCAAAATTTATCTAGCTAGCGCTATTTGATGGCAATCGGGTTTAGTGGTGAGCCAACGGCCCCTGGAATATTAAGGGGTTGCGCTGCCAGGAAGAATTCATAGCGACCATCCTCAGCGCAGTCTTTGCTCAACTCCTCAAGCCACCAGATTTCGCCAATATAAACCCCAAGGTCTCGAAGCAGTGCGCCATGAATGCTCAGGGTCTTTTCAGGTTCTGGGTTCGGGAAGACTTCAAGGGCAATGTTATCGGCGGCAATGCCTGCAATCTCATGCTTATCTACCCACTTCACAACGTCCATACCAATGCCGGTTTGCGGGCCTGACATGTACTGCATCTGTTTCACAGGGTCTGTGATTTTATAGTAGGCGGGTACAACGCCAGTGCGAATCAGGACAATATCGCCTTCACGTACTTTTGTGTCCTGAGCATCAAGTGTGTCTTCAATGTCTTTACGGGTAATTTGATATCCGGGCGGTAGTGCACCCCCTTTGTGGTGTAACACGTCAATGAGTACACCCCGTCCAACAAAGGATGTCTTAACATTTTCGATGCCTAGTTTGGTTGCACCACCGGCGGCAGGACCAGATTTGATCTCCGTTTCTTTGACGCCGTTGTAGAGACTTTCTCCATACCAGGCATGTGACAGGGCATCCCATTGTGTAGAACCCTGCAGCGGCATGTAGATGTAGTCATCAGCGAATTTCATCTTGCCTATGAAAGCGGGTTGGCCAGCTGCGTAGTCAGCGCCGGTTGCAACCATAAAGTGTTGCGGTGCAACGCGACCCGGAAAGACCGGGCCAGTCGTATCTATGGGAATGGCCAGGCTAAATACCTTGCCTTCTTTGATAAGTTTTGCAGCTTTGGTGATTTGTTTGGCTTCAATGTAGTTAGCGGCACCACGTTCATCGTCCTTACCCCATTTACCCCAGTTATTGGGTTTGCCGGGTTTATCTTTGGCACTTGCAGCGGCACTGGAACAGAGGATGGTAATTAACAGCAGGCTTTTCAGAAATTGCATTGGCAGCTCTCTTGGTCTGGTGAATTTATTATTCTGAGTTCTATTACTAAAAATATCATAACGTCAAAGTCCTTATCTGCCTACGGCGAAATCGCCAGGGTTTTGGCATCCTCGCCAATTGTCGTTATATTGCGGCAAGACATATTGCTATCAATCAGGACGAACCAACATGATTAAACCCGAATCCATTAATGAAGACCTTGTTGCCCTTCCCCAACAACCTGACACTGTTGCCTGGCCAACTGATTCCTGGCCAAGAAATAGCATGGAGAATGAGCAAGTAATCAATGCAGCAGATAAGGTTTTTGATCTGACGCCTGCCCAGGGTGTGACCTATGCGCTACTGGTAGTAAAGGGCGGGGAACTGGTTTATGAGCGATACGATGCCGGGGCTAATCCAATCTACTTACAATATTCCTGGTCCATGGCAAAGAGCATTACCCATGCGTTAGTGGGTATCCTGGTAAAGCAGGGCAAGCTAGATATCTATGCACCAGCTGCCGTGCCTGAATGGCAGCATGACGAGCGAAAGGAAATTACCCTTGATCAGCTATTAAGAATGTCCAGTGGGCTCAAGTTTAACGAGGACTATGTTGATGGTCAGGCGTCGGATGTTATACCCATGTTGCAGTTTGAGGGTCGCCACGACACAGGTGCCTTTGCGGCAAATATGCCCCTCATTCATAAGCCAGGCACTGTCTGGTCCTATTCCAGCGGTACAACCAATATTATCTGTCGCATCCTGCGGGATATTGTTGGTGGTGGTGCCTCGGGTATGTTGAAGTTTATGAATGATGAGTTGTTTGAACCGATTGGTATGCGTACGGCAACGCCAAAGTTTGATACTTCTGGCACTTTTATCGGCTCATCTTTCTTGTTTGCAACGCCGCAAGACTTTGCCCGTTTCGGCCAGCTGTATCTGCGCGGTGGTACCTGCGATGGCCGTGAAATATTGCCACGGGAATGGGTGGACTATGCTCGCTCTATTACCTATCGCGATCAGGAATACTGCTATGGTGCGCAATGGTGGATGCGACCTGATAAGCCAGAGTGGTTCTACTGTGGTGGTTATGATGGTCAGCGAATCTTCTGCATCCCGGAAAAGGATGCAGTGATTGTTCGCTGTGGTCGTACCCAGATAGATGAGGTGCAATATATCTGGGATCGACTCTACGAAATTGGTGAAGCGCTTTAAGTTGTAACGCCTGGCTATTTGCCTTGAAAGTTGCCCGCTCTACGTTCAGCGACTGACTTCACGCCTTCTTTGTGGTCGTCAGTCTTCTGTAGCCAGTATTGTTCCCTGCCTTCGACATCGGTAAATGCTTTAACTGATGCTGCAAGGTCAGGGCGCATCTGTTGTCTGAGAGAAATAAGCGCGAGCGGGGCATTCACTGCGATTTCCTCAGCGAGCTCAATGGCAGCCTGACGAACCTGTTCAGGTTCAACAAAAATATCACCAAGGCCCCAGTCAAATGCTGTCTTACCATCGATTCTGCGGCCAGTCATAAAGAGCAGATTAGCTTTTTGAATACCGATCAATCGTGGCAGGGTATGGGTTAAGCCAAAGCCCGGTGTAAAACCGAGTTTGACAAAGTTCGCGGTCATGCGTGTGTTTTCACAGACAACACGAAAATCAGCCATCACTGCCAGACCAAGACCACCACCAACGGCAGCACCCTGAACAGCGGCGATAACCGGTTTCTTGTTTGAAAAAAGTCGAACTGCTTCAGTATACAGTGGATTTGGCTCGTCAGCGGAGCGGGGCAGTGCATCACGGCCACCATCCTTGCTGAAGTTTGCCCCTGCACAAAAATGTTTACCTTCAGAACAAAGCACGATGGCGCGACAATCTGGATTTTCATCCAGATCATCAAAACAATCTGCTATGTCTTTGATTAGCTGATGGTCGAAAAAGTTATTCGGTGGTCGCTTGATTTCACATTGTGCAACGTGGCCTTCAAGCATTGTGACGTGGACGTCACCATATTGATCTTTCATGGTAGCAACTCGTTATTGAATGATGAGGATTGCCTGGCACCCGCTGAATCGTAACGGATGCCAGCTGGTCGCTAGTCGAACATATCTGGTTGTTCTCTGGTAATCACATCAAACAAGGGTTTGAAGCTGAATACACCGGCTGCTGGACTACCGACATTATTACGGGTTTTCGGGCAACTTCATCGCCAATAATAATAGGTTTGCCCGCTGCCTCGGCCATTAGCTGTGCCTGACAAGTTCGCTCCATGGTGATGTACCACCAGGCTGCTTCATCGACCGTATTACCCACAGTTAAGAGGCCATGATTTTGTAGGATCGCGGCCTTCTTTGTGCCAAGTCCTGTGGCGATTTTTTTACCTTCTTCGAGGTCAAGTACGACACCGTTGAATTCATTGAAGACAATATGATCATCGTAGAAAGCACAGGCATCTTGTGTCAGCGCATCAAGAGGACGACCGAGAGAAGACCAGGATTTGCCATACACTGAATGGGTATGCGCCGCCGCGGTTACATGGGGTAGATGTTTATGAATCTGGGAATGGATGGCAAAGGCGGCACCATTTAGTAAACCTTCACCTTCAACAATGTCGCCATCGTGATTAACGAGAATCAGGTCCGACATTTTCATCAGTTTGAATGACACACCAAAAGGATTTACCCAGAAGTGATCGTTGCGTTCAGGATCGCGAACTGTGATATGGCCAGCAACCCCTTCATCAAAACCAAATTTGCCGAATAATCGGAAAGCTGCGGTAAGTTTGCGTTTTCGTTCAAGGCGCAATTCTTCAACTGACCCAGGTGTTTCAAAGGTAGGCATTTCGATGGTGTTTGCTTCGGACATTGTCTTCTCCGGTTGATGTGGCCAGCTTGTGTTCACCAGCCTTACTGTTCAGATGGCCAGATAATAGCACTAATTGGCAGAATCAGAATGGCTGCTGGCTAGTTGACAGGCACAAAAAAGGGCAGCTAATGCCACCCTTTTTAGTTTCGAGCGAGACAATTGCCTAGTCGAATGTACGTGGTGTTGGCTGTGGACCTTTTGGCCATTTTTCAAAGTTTTCCAGCACCATCTTGCCAATCTCTTCAACATCGAATGGGTCTTCTTTGTTGTCTTTCAGGGCAACTGTGTGTGACTGCCATGATAGGAGTTGGACATTGTTGCCTTGAACGAGGAAGGTTCGGCCAGTGACAGCTTTTGCTTCATCTGAGCCAAGCCATACAACCAGTGGAGAAACCTTGTCTGTAGACAACAGTTCTTCCATACCTTGTCCTTGAGGGAAAATGTCCTCGGTCATACGAGACCAGGCCGCTGGTGCAAGAATATTAACCCGTACATTGTACTTGAGGCCTTCCTGGAACAAGCAGCGAGCCAATCCAGCAATACCTGCCTTGGCAGCACCATAGTTTGTCTGGCCAAAGTTACCAATCAAACCTGAAGTTGACGAGGTGACAACAATAGAACCGCCATCGCCCTGGGCAACCATCTGGTCATAAGCTGCTTTCACAGTCAGGTAGGTACCACGAAGGTGAACATTGACAACAATGTCCCACATTTCATTTGTCATGTTCTTGAATGATTTATCACGCAAGATACCAGCATTGGCAATAAAGAAGTCGAGCTTGCCGAATTCATCCACGGCGCGCTGCACCATCGCTTTGGCATCGTCTTCGTTGGTGACGTTGCCATAGTCTGCAACAGCCTTACCGCCAGCCGCTCTAATTTTTTCCACGACCTGATCAGCCATGGCAGAACTACCACCGGCACCATCTCGTGAACCACCAAGGTCATTGACCACAACGCAAGCGCCTTCTTTAGCAAGTAGCATGGCGTGAGATTCACCTAGACCACCGCCAGCACCTGTGACGACAGCAACTTTACCGTCTAATTGACCCATATTTATCTCCTCTAAGAATTAAGCTTAGTGTGAATAAGCGTACGAAAAAGTGGCGCAAAGTAAATCACAATGCGGTATTGAACGCTAGCGACTGAAATGCCTGGCGAGAGGGTGTGTAGCGACTTAAGACTTTTTAACGGATTTGCAGCGCTTGAAATTGTAGGTGTGGCCCTGACGTGCCCAGCTGTGGAAACCGGCATCCAGGGCTTCTTGCTCAAAATCCTGCCAGTTATCTCCATAGTGCATCAGGGATATCTTGCTGCGTAGCTTGTCTGGTAGGGTCTTTAGTTCATTCAGAGACGCATGAACGCCGCCGGTAAATAGTTGGCAATCATGGAAAATAAGCTCGAAATTATATCGTTCGTCAAATTCCTGCAGCAGATTGATATCAAACCGGGTATCGGAAGTGAACAAGATACGATCATCAATAATGACACCGACACTCCAGAATGATTCTTTCCAGCTTGGTGCATCATCAGGATAGTGCATGGTGCGCGGCATTTTCAGGTGAATATTACCGACATCCGCCTGCCAGGTTTCACGACTGCTTACAGGGCAGAGGGTGGGGCGAATTGGATTCCACAGATCTTCAAAGGTAAGTGGGGTGCTTTCAGACATTTCAGAACCACCACGCAGTGATTGTTCCCAGAGGATCTTCTGATATTCCTCATTGATTACCATATTGGCTTTGCGTTGGCTGACGTATCGACCGTAGAGTTGTACTTCTTCAAGGCCACCTATGTGATCGGCATGGCTATGGGTAATCAGAAAGTTATCCACATCGGATACATTTAGGCCGACTTCAAAGAGGGCCTGAGAGCATTTTGAACCGCAATCAATCAAGACGTGATCATCGCCTTTTACGATCAGCAGATTATTCTGGTTGAGGGTTTTCGCGAACGCAGCGCCAGTACCAACAAAGTAAAGTGATAAGTCACCATCATTTGTTAGCTTTACAGCTTCTACTGGCTGTGAGGACACGCGGACTCTCTCTGTCAGTTTCAATGCAGCGCTTACCATGATTCACCGTTGTCGGCGGACAACAATTTCAGGAGTTTGCGTTTTTTGACAGGAAAAAATTGTGACGAAGGTCACACTTTGGGGAAACGGTGCATTGTTTGGTATTAGAAAATGGACTCTTTTGCAGAATATAGCCGGGTAAGGGTGCAGAATCCAATACCTTGATATTGCGTATTGTTCTCATTGTCTTTTTCAATGGTGACCAGCAAACGGCATTGATCCGCTTCTCAGTGCCTAAATCTAACCTTCCACATTGGCATATGGGCGGGTAATATCTCAAACCCGCAGATATCCTGCTGCGGATTTGCCTGAGGAGCAGCAATGTCGCCAGCGCTTTCAAAATTACCGGAAGGATACGATAGCGTCAGGCACACGATCTTGCGAGCGCTGGAAGTGATCCGTTCGGATCATTTTGAAGACTACTTCGATCTATGTACCCCGGATGCCCTGTGGATGATGCCAAGTAGTCATCGTGACATTGGTATAGAAGAAGCGAAGCAGTTTTACGGCTTTACGAAAAATTTTCGATTCGACCAGGAAGTGACCGTTGATGAACTGGTTGTTGTCGACGATCTTGCCTATGTCAGGGTTACTTTTGATGGCTATTTGCGACCAAAGAAGGACCAGACCGCCCAGCCACTCCGTTCTGTGAGTCGACACATCTGGATCCTACGTCGTCAGGCGGCAGGTGATTGGAAGATCAGCCGGGACGTCTGGAACAACCCAAAGCAAAAATAGCGGATCAGCTCGCCTTGATACCTATGAGGCATGTTCGGCGCTAATATTTCTGATATTGCTCTGGGTCACTGCAATCACACCAATAAAGCAAAGATAGAAGCTAATCCCGATGGCAATAGCCACAGGTGCTGAACTATTGGTGGCGAGCCAGCCAGCGAACAGTCCGCCAAGTGGCATTAAGCTGTAGGTGATGCCATGGAATCCCATGACCCGACCGCGAAGCTGATCTGGCACCTTGAGCTGTAAGATGGTCATGGAGCTAATCATAAACATTGAGCTAAACAAGGATGCTAGCACCAGTGCCAGGACGGCAATGCCATAGGCCAGTTGTGTGGGGAGATCAAGTCCTGTTGCCAGGGTAAACAGGTAAATAGAAATCCCCGAGGCTGCTGAAGCACCGAGAATAAGTCTGCCAAGATGTTTTGTTTGCTGGAATGAGCCAACCACAACTGTACCAATCACCGAACCCACCCCGGTGGCAGATATCAGCAGCCCATAACCTTGTTCCGCAACATCTAGTAGTCCTGCAAAGGCTGGCATTAGCTGAATATGGGCCATGCCAAAAAACATCCCCACATAAGAGAGGCTGATAAATACCAGAAAAACCTGATTGTGAAGAATAAAGCTCAGGCCTTCCTTCATCTGCTGCAGTGAGGAGGTCGTGGCTTTTTCAATGGCTGCCTGGATTGGCAGACCAGCCACCACAAAGAACATCACCAGAAAGCCAGCACTACAAAGCAAGAAAACCAGCCAGGTATCAACCAGCGCAATCACAATGCCACCAAGTGCAGGCATGATCATACGGCAGCTTTGCCAGATAATTGAATTTAGCGCCACGGCGCTCATCATGTCTTCTTTGTCGATAAGGGTCGGGAATATGGCCTGACGGGTTGGCCAATCAAACCCCGAGATAAATGATATGACCCCGGCGATCATAATGATGTGCCAGGACTGGACAAGAGATGAGAAATCTAACCAGGCGAGCAGGGCAAGTAGGGATGCAACACTCATGGATGTGGTCATGAGCAGTTTCTTGCGATCCATGCGATCCGCCATGACGCCGCCAAAGAGGGTCATCAAAATAGCAGGAATGGCTGCAGCGGCACCTAGATAACCGAGTTGGATAGTTGACTGGGTCAGTTCAAACAGCAACCAACCCTGGGCCATGGTTTGTAACTGGGTAGCCCCAACTGATGCGAAAGAGCCGCTCCAATAACGGAAGTAAGCTGGATGTCTCAAGGCGCCCAATCTGTCGCTAAATTGCATTAACGATTACTTTGCTGATTTAAGGAGCCAGCACTATAGCAAATAAGTATGAGATCGGTAGCTGTGTGGGTAAGGGGCTAGAGGTTGCGAAGACAAGTAGCGGCTTGACTAACTAGACGCAGTTTTTTGTGCGCTCACCTGCTCGTCAGTGCGCCGTCTACCATTGTTAGTTCTTCTGTCGGGGATAATCGCACCTGGTCTTGGACCACGGCGGAATCGAATTCTCCGTTCACCTGAATGACGCCGCTCGACAAAGTCTGGTGCCAGACTGATATCGTCATCTGCCGGCATTGATTCAATCGCACATTCGCAACCAACATCTGCCAACTTAAAGGCAAAATCCATGGCGACAGATTCCGCTAGATTACTTTTGAGAATGTACTCCTTGCCAGAGAAGAGCTTCTCTACCTTCGGTGCTTGTAGGCGAAAGAGTTTTTGAAAGCGTTTTTTTGTGGTTTCCAAATCATATTCACCGGTGGTGACACCGTTAAACACAATTCTGAACAACGCTTCCTCAGTCATTTAAAATGCCTATTTCCAGGTGCTAGTAGTATGGAACCAGCTATCTTACTCCTGCTAGAGGGCCTGCTAGTCATAAAGTTGTAAATAGTTTGTGTGAACTATGGTGCGCTGCCCACTGCGCTGAACAGAGCCTGTGAAGCGGTAACTTGTGCATCTATCGGTGTAATATCACCTATAATTCGCCCCTGATCATGCATGTTTGCAACTATGAACCCTGGTTCCTCCTTAATCAATTCAGAGACACTCACCAATACCTTCCAGGATCGGCGGTTCCAATTCTGGGGGCTACAGCTCCTGGGGTGGACAGGGTGGATTAGTCTCTTCTTCATTCGAGATGTCTACTGGGGGCAGCCATTTGAGCGCATATGGCTATTATTAGTTGATGCTTTTGCTGGCTTGCTACTCACTACCGCGCTCCGCTACCTTTATCATGTAATCTGGGACAAGCCAGTCTATATCCGGGTTTTCACCATACTCACAGCTTCCTATGTGGTGGCAGCAATATGGCAGCCAGTTAAGAACTTTTCTCAATTCGTTTATTACGACGATTTCCGTGCCGTGGAAGAATATGGCCAACTGGCCTATTTCAGCGGCATCATCGGTTACTCCTATTTCTTGATCCTTGGCTGGAGTGGCTTGTACTTCGGTCTGAAGTTTTATCGTCTGCTGCAAGAAGAACGGCAACGTAGTATCAAAGCCGAGTCCATGGCTCATGAGGCGCAGCTAAGAATGCTCCGATATCAACTTAACCCCCATTTTCTTTTCAATACCTTGAATGCCATTTCTACTTTGATTCTTGAGCAAAACACGAGCACAGCAAATGCCATGGTGAGTAAGTTGAGTAATTTTCTTCGCTACTCGCTAGACAAGGACCCGATGCAAAAGGTTGATCTGGATCACGAGATCAATACGATGAAACTCTATTTGGAAATTGAGCAGGTTCGCTTTGACGAACGGCTCAATGTCGAAATTAATGTGACGGAGGAGGCTAGCAAGGCGTTGGTGCCAAGCTTGCTGTTACAGCCACTGGTTGAGAACTCAATTAAGTACGCTATTGCGTCCAGGGTTGATGGTGGCACCATCAAGATTAATGCGAGGAAATTCTCAACTGATCTGTTGTTGGAAGTAATCGATGATGGTCCCGGCATTGAATTTAGTGCAGCAAAAACACCAAGTTTCGGTGGTGTTGGTATTGCCAATACCATGGAGCGGTTGAATGAACTTTATGGTGACGCCCATAGCTGTAAGTTCCTCCCATCACTACCTCATGGTTTGAAAATTGAAATCAGGATTCCCTACGATACGGATTAACTTATGACAGCGCTTCGAATAATTATTGTCGATGACGAATCATTGGCACGTAAAGGTTTAAGGTTGCGGCTTGAGCAGATCGAAGATGTAGAAATTGTCGCAGAATGTAGTGACGGAAAGTCCGCTTTAAATGCAGTGACTGAGCTCAAGCCCGATCTGATTTTCCTGGATATCCAGATGCCGGGTATGAGTGGCTTCGATGTAGTGAGTAATTTGCAGCAAGATAATATGCCGCTGGTGATTTTTGTCACGGCCTTTGATCAGTATGCCCTTGAGGCATTCGATGTGCATGCGGTGGACTATTTGCTAAAACCTATTGATTCAGATCGTTTAATCGCCTCCGTCGATCGAGCTAGAGAACACCTGGCATCGGTAGATGCTGTGTCTGACAAACAGCGCTTGCTGGAACTCATTATCAGCATTACCGGTAAATCTGAAAATTCTGTCACCCAGCTACTTAAGGATCATTCTGGAATTAAGTCTTACCCAGAAAAGCTGGCCATTAAAGATGGCGGTGAAACCACGCTTGTGCAAACCGATGATATAGACTGGGTTGATGCTGCCGGTGACTATATGTGTATCCATGAAAACAACAATACGCATGTGATGCGTATTACTATGAAAGATCTGGAAGCAAAGTTAGACCCGGCAAAATTCCAACGCGTACACCGAAGCACGATCGTAAACCTCGATAGGGTAAAAAAAGTCTGCTCCCATATGAACGGCGAGTTCTATTTGCTGCTTCACAATGACTGCTCGGTCAAAATGAGCCGGTCCTACAAAGACAAGGTTAAACACTTCTTCTAAATGCCAGTTATTGGCCGAGAGAAATTCTAGTCAAATCAGGTTCAGTGTCGTTATGATGACCAAAATATTTGCGGGGTCATTATGTCGAGAGCAACAATTCAATTCGGGTTAAGCATGTTAAACAACGGGCGGTTTTTCCGTCTGCTGATCACACTCATTGTGGGGTGCTTTACGATGCCATTCGCTACTGCGTCAGATCAGGACCAACCCTTCGCTATGGTTATCCATGGTGGTGCTGGGACGATTGTTAAAAAGAACTTCACCCCGGAGATTGAGGCGGCTTATAGAGAAAAACTTGAACAAGCCGTGACAGCTGGTTATGAGGTGCTGAAAGGCGGTGGCGATAGCCGCAACGCGGTCATCGCTGCGATTAATATTATGGAGGACTCGCCGCTGTTTAACTCCGGGAAAGGGGCTGTGTTTACCCATGATGGCAATGTTGAGTTAGATGCATCAATCATGGAAGGCAAGCATTTGAATGCTGGTGCAGTGGCCTCTGTCACTACCGTAAAAAATCCCATCACGCTTGCCAATGCAGTGATGGAGCATTCGCCCCATGTCATGCTTGTTGGTGCAGGCGCCGAGGAATTCTCAAAGGAACAAGGATTAGAGCAGGTTAGCAACGACTATTTTAAGACCGAGCGGAGAAGGAAAGCGTTAGAGCGGGCTATCGCTAGAGAAAATAAGCCTGTTTTGTCTGAGGATGAAGATGATCCATTGGAGATCGTAAAAGATAAGAAGGGAACTGTTGGTGCAGTGGCGCTGGATAAGGCCGGCAACATAGCAGCAGGCACGTCTACCGGTGGTATGACGAATAAGCGCTATGGCCGGGTTGGAGACTCACCAATCATTGGTGCTGGTACCTATGCTGACAACAGGGCCTGTGGCATTTCGGCAACTGGTCACGGTGAATACTTCATTCGTGCCGCCGTTGCTCATGACATTTGTGCAAGGGTGCTCTACAAAAATATCTCCCTGCAACAGGCGGCAGACGAGGTGGTGCTTGATAAATTGATCGATATGGGCGCGAACGGTGGGGTGATT
>CBDUKY010000045.1:0-12288 GCA_965367925.1 uncultured Pseudomonadales bacterium
TATCGAGCCAGATGAGGTAGCTGGCAGTCGAGTCGCGGAAACGCAATTTGAGCACCATGATGAAATTCAATATTGCCTTGCCCAGTTGTCAGATGCCCACAGAACAGTACTCGCCCTGCACTATCTGGAAGATATGGAGGTAGAGGAGATCGCGCAGATTGTCAGCGTGCCGAGTGGCACGGTGAAATCCAGGTTGCATCATGCAAGAAACGAGTTCAGGAAGGCACTTGCATTAACTGCTGAGAACCTAAGCAAACAGGATATTAGGTGACAATGAAAAATCTAGACCAACAAATTCGTGAGGCATTAGAGGCTGCCTCAAATGTACGTGAATTACATCAACCTCATTCGGTCATGGAAGATATAACGAGCACCTTTAGTGGCCAATACAAGCGCCTCGCCATCGCTGCTGGTGCCAAACTCGCTTTCGCCATGGTACTCGCTGTTGTTTCAATTATTTTATTTTTCCAGCAGGATACATTGTCGCAACAATTGCTCTGGGCGACAGTTACCATCCTATGTGCGATTTCAATCGCTGCCATCTATATCTTTTTCTGGATATCGTTTAACAAACATATCACCAACAGAGAAATCAAAAAGCTCGAGTTACAAATAGCACTGCTTATCCATAGGCTAGACAACCAGCCAGATGATCAGGCAAGTTAGTCGATAGCGTCCAACCCTTCATCAGACGGAGACAAGATGACCTTAAAAGCACTTGTAGTTCACACCAGCCTGGCGCTGGTAGTTTTATGCATGCCCATGGTCGCAAGCGCAGACAAGACTGCGAAACAAATTATTGACGAAATGGAACAACTTTATCGAGGCAACGCTAGTCAGGCGACCATGACCATGACTGTTAAGACACCGCAATACGAACGCAGCATGCAAATGAGCTCAAGCAATCTTGGTACTGAAAAATCCTTCATCAGGATCTTGTCACCAAAAAAAGATCGTGGCATCGCAACCTTGAAACTTGATAAAGAGATGTGGAACTACTTCCCAAAGATCAACAAGGTCATCAAGGTGCCACCATCAATGATGATGGGTTCATGGATGGGCAGCGACTTTACCAATGACGATCTGGTGAAGCAGACCACCCTGACGGAAGAATATGATCTCTCCTTGTCAGAGACTGAGGATACTTACCTTATTACATTGATCCCGAGAGAACAGACTGTCACTGTATGGGGCAAGATTGACTATATGGTCGACAAACACAAAATGATTCCTCTCGCACAGAATTTTTATGACGACGATGGCAAAAAAATTCGGAGCCTTGTATTTAAAGAACCAAAAGAATTTTCTGGCATCCTTATCCCTTCTGTTCTTGAGATGGTGCCGCTGAACAAGGAAGGACACAAGACAATTGTTAAGTATGACGCACTTCAGTTCGACCCACCGGGCATCAATGAGGATAGCTTTAGCCTGCGTAACCTTAAGAGCCGTTTTTAATGGGTATGCTATTCAAGCTCGCCTTCAGAAATATATTAAGGCAACGAAGACGTTCAATCCTCACTGCGCTCAGTATGTCAGGGGGTTATCTACTCTGCGCCTTCTCATTTTCGTTACTCGATGGCAGCTATAACAATATTATCAACATCTTCACCCTTGACCACACAGGGCACGTACAAATACACAAAGGCAACTACCTTCGTCGGCCGAAAATTCATCTGACCATCGACGAACCAACACAAATCAGCCGATTATTGGACCAGGACCCTGAGGTGATGAGTCACACATTACGGGTTTTTGCTCCCGCACTTGCCTATTCAGATAAGCACAATGCACCTGCACAGGTAATCGGTGTAGATCTTGAGCGTGAAAAGACCACATCTCGACTTGCCCAGAAGGTAACTGATGGGGAGTTCATTACTAGCACAGCAAACCCTGACGGTTACTATAGCGCCATGATTGGCGCAGGCATTGCCAATGCACTTAAGATTGGTGTGAATGATGAAATTATTCTAATCAGTCAAGGTGCGGATGGTTCCATTGCTAACGACATCTATCTTGTCGGTGGGATCATTGGCAACCGGAACTCTCTCGACAAGGCCAATGTATTTCTACCCCTTGGGGCCGCTCAGGAATTTCTCTCCATGCCAGGGCAGGTACATGAGGTAGCCATGGTGTTAGAAAATGAAAGCAAAGCCCAGACCTATGCTGCTGATTTGCAACGTGAACTCACTGATTTAACCGTCTCTCCCTGGCAAGAAGTTGAATCGAGCTTCTATAAGACCATGGAATCAGACAAGAAAAGTAATCATGCGACCCTGGGCATTGTTATCTTCATTGTCTTTATTGGCGTTCTCAATACAGTGCTTATGTCTGTTCTTGAAAGAACCAGAGAATTCGGCGTGTTGAAAGCCATTGGTAGTCGGCCAATAACCATTGCCAGCCTGATTACGCTCGAAACCGTCACACTCTCCATTATCAGTATCGCCATCGGTTTTGTCTTGTCTTTGCCGCTGATCGCATGGTTTTCTGAATATGGTATCTCGCTAAGCGAGCCAGTAGATCTAGGTGGAATAGCATTCGACTCCCTCAAAGGCGAGATGTCCCTATTCGTTTTTGGTACGCCTATGTTACTGATTCTTGGCTTTGCAATTGCCGTTAGCATCCCGCCAGGGATTCGAGCGGCCGGGATTGCACCGACTAAAGCCATGGGGAGCCACTAGCCGTGCTAACACTTAAACTCGCCTTTCGAAATCTGTTTAGAAATACCCGACGCACAGTGCTAACAGTCATGCTTATCGGTTTTAGTCTCACAGCATTAATCCTCACTGACGCGCTGGTGGTTGGCATGTTAGATCTGATGGTGAATTCGGTGACCAAAAACCTGGTTGGTGACGCACAGATCCATCGCAATGGATTCCGGGAAAACTATGACGTCGACTACTACATTGAAGGTACGCAAAAGATTGCGAGCGAACTTAGTGAAGATCCAGCCATTGAAGAATATGCCGTCAGGGCACTTTCTGGCGGTATGGTCTCCTCCAGCTATAACGTCACTACAGGCATGCTTTACGGCGTTGAGCCAGAAGCCGAGGCGAGAATAGGCAATCTCAAAAATGCCATCATCGAGGGCGACTATCTATCAGGCAAAGCTGGCGAAATTCTAATCGGTCAGGGTATGGCTGAATTGTTAGAGGTCGAGCCGGGTGACAGAATCGTAATTACCCTATCGGAAGTCGACGATGGCGAAATGGCCCAGGCGCTCTTTCGTGTCTCAGGCATCTTTCACTTTGGCCTGCGAGAAATCGATGAGAACACGGTCTTCGCTAATATTGCCAAGGTCAGGGAAATACTCGGTATGACACCAGATCAGAGCCATGAAATCGCAGTTAGATTCGTCAATCCAGCAGATGCCGACAATCCCGACACAGCCATATTCAATCGCTTCAATACTAAAGAGCTAGAAACTTTAAGCTGGTTCGATCTAAATAAGGCAATTGGTTCGATGATTGAAATGTCCAGCTACAGTTCCTTAATCGTCGGCATGGTACTTTTTCTTCTGGCGAGTCTTGGTGTTATTAATTCTATGTTTATGTCTATCTATGAACGTATATATGAGTTTGGCGTAATTAAGGCCATCGGCACGAGACCTGGATCACTGGGTAAACTTATTCTTACTGAGGCTTTCCTGATCGGTTTATTAAGTTGTGTATTCGGTATGAGTCTCGGATATCTCATTGGCGACTACACCTCGGTTCATGGTGTACCGCTAGGAGAGCTTGAAGTATCGGGTATTGCCTTTGACGGGAAAATTATGACCCGACTAACTCTGGATCAGTTTATCAACTTCCCGATTTACGTGGTCTTGTTAACCGTCATTGCCTCAATTTATCCGGCCAGATTTGCAACTCGCATCGTCCCCACTGAAGCCCTACAAAGAAGCCTTTAGGAATTCCTATGACACCTGTAATCACAACTCATAACCTATGCCGCTACTTTGGTGATGATGATCAGACCAGAGTTAAAGCTGTAGACAATATCAGCATAGATATTGAGCAGGGAGAGTTTACCGCTATTATCGGACCGTCAGGCTCAGGTAAAACCACTCTGCTGCATCTCATAGGCGGACTCGATAATCCAACCTCCGGCTCAGTTGAACTGTCAGGTCAAGATATTGCCAGGATGTCCGGTGCTGAACTATCGGATTTTCGCCGCGATCACATCGGCTTTATATTCCAGGCCTACAATTTGATCCCCGTGTTGTCCGCTGAGGAAAACATCGAATATATTATGTTGTTACAAGGCGTGAATGCAGCAAAACGGAAGGAACGGGTCCAGCAAATGCTAAAGCAAGTTGGTCTGGAAGGATTGGCAGACAGACGTCCCAACAAACTCTCTGGTGGTCAGCAGCAGCGCGTTGCCATCGCCAGAGCGATGGCCTCTCATCCAGATATTATCCTCGCGGATGAACCAACGGCGAATCTTGACTCGAAAACTGGTATCGCACTGCTTGATGTGATGCGAGAGCTAAATGAATCAGACGGCATGACCTTTGTTTTTTCAACCCATGATGAAAAGATTATGGAGCGAGCAAGCAGGCTCATTCATATTCGCGATGGCCAGGTCGAAAAGGATGAACGCAAATAGATGCGACGCTGTGGTCTATTCATTCTAATTTGTTTGATAGGTCAGCCCTTGATCGCTGAGAGTAACTTCTCTGGCTATTTGAAAAGTTACACAGTGGTTCAAGAAGAAATCAGCTCTGATGTCCTGAATACTGACCGGCTCTATCAGAATCAACTAAGTAGCCGGTTGATGCTTGATTACTTCAGAGACAATCAGATCTGGCAAATTCACTATGAGTTAGGCCGCGACTTCAATTCGAATCGACCTCCATTCTCAGCCAGCGACATCTCCGGTGAAGGCTATCGTTACTCTGATATACGAAACATCATTGGTCCCAATGACGGTAAAAATCAAACCATCCAAAACCTTGACCGATTTAATGTTCAATTCCAGTTCGATGCAGGTGATCTCACCATTGGTCGTCAGGCAATTACCTTCGGCGCTGCGCGAATCATCAATCCAACCGACGTATTCTTACCTTTTGATGTCCAGGCCCTGAATACCGAATATCGAACAGGTATTGATGGCATTAGATTTCAACGGCCATTTGGTCAAGTTGGCGAATTGGACTTTGGTATTATTCTCGGACCTGATGGTGACCGGGACAATTCAGCGGCCTTTGCCCAGCTGCAAACCAACATCTCAGGTGGTGACTATCAGTTCACCCTCATTTCTTTCAGCGAACAACAACTCGCAGCATTTGGGCTTCAATCCGCCCTCGGTGAATTCGGTTTATGGTTTGAAACGGCATTCGTCACTGGCGATGTTGACTATAACCGATCATCCATTGGTATTGACTATGGGTTCAATGAGAACTGGTTTGGCACTATCGAATATCACTACAATGGCGCTGGCTCACAGGATACAAGTGACTACCTGACAGAACTAGTGAGCCGTCCTTACCAGGATGGCGGCGTATTCTTACTGGGCAAACACTATCTTATTCCAGTCATCTCATGGCAGGCTTCTGCGTTACTTGGCATGTCGTTTCAAGCAATCGCCAATCTTGATGATGGGTCTATTTTTATTAACGCCAATGCTGACTATAGTTTATCTGACAATCTCTATCTGGGGCTTGGATATTATTTGTTCTCTGGGGACAATCTAACGCTGCAAAATGGCAATATCAATCTCGATTCAGAATATGGCGGCAATCCGAATCGATTTATTCTCAGTTTGCGCTACTATTTTTAGCGCTGGGTGAACATAAGAAAAACTCTAGCCCGGCGCAGGCAATCAGAAGAGCTAGTACCCAGCTATGGCAGCAGGTTCTTAATAATTCGCTCGGAACTTATCAGTTCACTTTCCAGTGGCTCTCTTACAATAGGTTCCCGCACGTTAGACATGGTCTCTTTACCCTGCTGTACCCAGAGACCACGCATCTGATCGATTGCAATTAAACCCCTGGAGACAGCAGCTTTGCGCCCTTCTAGTTGGGCCGATACTGTCAGAGCCGCATTGAACATATCCTCAGCCTCCGACTCATCGCCAATTCTCAAATACAACCTGGCGAATTGGCCGAGGATTAAGGCTCTTTCACTTTGATCAGGTATTCGTGACGCACGTGGGCTATATTCTCCGATTAGCGCTGCTGCTTTACGCTTGTCTCCACTATTAACAGTGTGGCTAATCAGCCGAATTGCGAGCCGGTAGACTTCTGGCTGATCCTTCATGACTGACATCAAGGACTGGGCCTGATAGATACGCCCTTCACTGATCATCCAGGCTGCCAGCGTCGAAAGTATTGCATCACGAGCATCGCCAGTCGCGGCATTGTTCACTGACTGCAGCGCACCCGTAACGTCACCCATATAGATCTGCGCGGCAGCAATTCGTCCAAACACTGGTACCCTGTCACTCACCTTCAAATTAGTTGCGGTCAGTATCTGTGCTTCTCTTAGAATTTCAACAGCAAGGGTAATATTTCTGGCGTCGTAATATCGTTGCGCAATCATAGTAAATGCAGCAACACGTGCGGATACATCCTGCGCTTTTGTCGCTTCCCGCTGGGCCAATTGAAAAAATTCACGGGCCTGCTCTCGATCATCGATATAGGCAACTGCTAATTGCCCCGCAATTTCGGCTTTTGCAACAGGATCACTCACCTCATCTAACATCGCCTCGACTTTACCTAAGGTATTATTTGGTTCATCCACCACACCAGCATAGGACATCAACGACGCAAGACTAATAAGTGATTTCGCCCGGCTATCGTAACTGGGGACATGGGTGAGTTGCGTCGAGACCCGGCTAAGAAGTTGCCTTAGATCAGCATCTGGGTCTCGATTAACTAGTCGTTCTATACTTGCCGTATAAGCATTCACCTTAATCATCGGGTTCTTTATTTGAGCTGTCAGTTCAGACGCTTGCTCCATTAATCCATCCCGGACCAGATCTTTAACCTGACTAAAGAGATACTGATCCCACTCAAGATCGATCGATACTCTCTTAAGCAGATCAACCACCATGGAACCATCCAGCTTTTCGATCTGATCTACCAGAATATCTGGGCCATTGGGGTTTGAGGGATCTGGCAATGGAATTTTTTTACTGATCACCGCAGCAATGTCGTCATAGCCGTGAACCGCACTGTTCGGTGTTAAACCTTCAAGTTGAGCGGCGTCTAGATTTCTCACCCCTGGCAAGCCGCTAACACCACCAATAGTATCCCGGTTGACGACCATCGGCGCAGGTTCACCAAGACCACCCGGTGTGGTTGTCTTCAAGTTTTGATTCACACCAGATTTCAAAAACTCAGAAGCATCTGCACCTTTCATCATTTGTTCAGTGGCCTTGAGTAACTTTGCATTCGCTGCTTGCTTTCCCTGCATAAGCTTTGACGTCTCTGCTAGCTCTTTCATCAGGGTTTCATTACCACTTTGTTGTAAGCTCACTGCGCTCGCTACCATTGGCGCCATTTGTTGAATTTCATCACTGGCAGGTGCTGCCGCAATTTCTGCCTGCCGCTTATTGTCAAAATAGTCACTCACGTAATAACTCACGGCAGAACTCACAGCAATTAGCAGTATGCCAATGGACGCTGATATGGATACAGGATGACCTGAGAAGATCGTCCAGAGTCGACCCGGTGGCTTAATCCCGAGTTCTTTCATTATTTCCCGCTCTAGTTTGCGCAGGTATTCAAGTTCTTCTTTCTTCCGTTGTTGTTCGTTTTTAGAGTCATCTTTATAACGTGCTTCGCGAAGCAAACGGCGGCGAATCTCTTCTTTTTTTCGCTCCTCTTCCTGATGCTCTTCCCATTTATCAATAACGAGATCGCATTTTGGACATTGCTCATAAGTGATGCCTGGCGCAAGCTCTTCTTCATATTCACAGCCAGGACAGTAGAAAAGATTTACCTTTGCGGTTTTCGGCACCAGTGACAGACCACCGGCTGATTGGCCACCGCTTGGCTGCATATTGCAGGTACCACCACATTTCAAAATGGCTTGCATATAGCGATCAGCAACGTCTGGCGCAACGTCCTTTAGCAACACCGTTGGTTTACCAGAGGTAAACCAACCATCGACCTTTTCCGGATCTAGCTTTAACGTTGAGGCTAACCTGGCTTTGACATCTGATTCGTCCGCACCCTGCTTTAAGGTCGGGAAGAAGATTAGATTGTAGGTTTCTGACATCTGGTCAGTTGTATCCGCGGGTTAGGTTGGCATTTTAGGTGGGTTATATTACCGTGAAGTGAGCAGAGTATGCCATGGGTCAGCGGGTCTTGAATTGTGCTGTCGAAGGTTCATAAGGGTTGAGATAAATACCATGAGTAAAACTGGGAACACGCAGAACACAAAGCCGAAAATGGCCCACAAGGCGCAATTGCTGAAGCTAGACCTGGGTGACAAATCCACAAAGGCCGACGAGCTTGATGCTGAATCTAATCGGCTATTTTTAAAGTTGCCCGAAGCATATGCTGACTACGCGGCGCAATGGCTTATGTACACTACCTGGACCATTGAAGAAGCGGCAAATCTCTTAAGCGGTTGTGTACCACATCGACCCATGTTGAATTCTGGTCAGCATCATCGGGTGCTGGATGATGAGGTGCTTGAAACTGAGAATAAGATACGACGAGCACTCGGCAAATCTCTGCAAGGAATAAAAACTAAGAAGTATTTTTCAACGGTATCAATCGATAGCAAACAGTTGATCCAATGGGCAATGGATCAAACAATTAATCTCCCAGAAGCATTGGTCCTTGCTTATCATCAACATCAACAGCAAGCGTCGCATGGTTACACAACGCCTGCCCTTGAGGCTATTGAATGGGTGAAAGAAACCTATTGGCAAGATGCGGATTTCCGCGACCCACCGAATGCAGGTGAGATTATTCAGGCGATCTTGCGACAGTTCCCGGTCCTCGATGGACAGGCCTGCGAAATGATTGAATATGTCTGTCGCCATCCCCTGGCCCGCACACCTACACCAGAAGGTAAGCCCTGATCAGACAGTTTTGACCCCAATGAGCTTTTCATATTCTGCATCGTTCGGTTCCCACAACTCCACGCGGTGCCCTTCTGGGTCTCGTATATGTGCGAACTTTCCGTAGCTCTCTACCATCACCTCGCCAACAAGCTCAACACCTTTGGCTTTTAGCTCCGCTAGCATTTCATCCAGGTTATCGACGCGATAGTTGATCATGAACTCACCTTCGAAATAGTCGGTATCCTGTTTAAAAGGGCTCCATTGACTAAACCCCTTGATCTCAGGGTTCTCGGATTGCCGCCACTCGAAGGTAGTGCCGTATTCGTCAGTATTTAGGCCTAAATGACTCTGATACCAATTTCGCTGTGCGTCAGAATCTTTACACCTGAAAAATATGCCACCAATACCTGTGACTCGTGCCATCAACAACTCCTTCCTTTGGATTAACGAAAGACTAGCACAAGATTGGTAGGTGGCAGCACTTGAAGGATAAGCCGTTAAGGCATCAGTACAGCGCGGGACTCAGGCGTTACCAGGTTTTGAACCAAGGTGATATAGCCAATAACCATCTGGCAAAGGCGCTGGTTCACCTTCTTCATATTTGTCCCAGCGATAGCCCCAGGCTCTCTTGATGGCGATTTGATCCTGCATTCTTGAAGCCTTAACGGGATATATCTTGTCATCGATGCGGATACGCGCAGCAGGGTTCTGCTCAATCATCGCTGACCATTCTTTCTCAGCGCAATCCATACAGCCAACAAATAACTGCTTACCGACAGTCCAGCAGTTGACCGTAACGGAATGGGGTTTGGCGGGATTGACCTCTAAAGCACACTGATCAACATCGTTAACAAACCGAAAATCCTTCACAACATCGTTCACCACTGTACCACTTAGCTGGCCACCGGCTATAGGACCACAAGGGCCAAAGCCAAAAAGCACAGGTACAAGCATCGCGAGCCAGGCGCGCGAATTGTGAAAGTTAATTTTCATGCAGTAAATCCTGATCAAGCACTATCGTCGTGATTAAGCAGCCGATTATGTGGAATCGGCTAGGTCAGAAATGTCGCGCTAATAGTCGCTGCGAAAATGAGACTAATAGCTGCAATAAGCAATTTTATAAGTAGTCGATCCAATTTTATGCCGAAATGTTAACTGAACCCTAGGCTAGCAAACAAGCGTAGGCCGACCAATCCTTGCTCGACGACAGTAACAATTTTCGCGACAAGCAGACAAGTGCCTGGCAGAACTAAAATTACCCGGTCTGAATTGCAGACCAAAATGCCGAGATGATTGATGATTTTTCCAGGTCTTTTTTCCGGGTACAAAAACCAACATGAAATGCTTCAAGCGACGGACCACCTTCCAACACTTTTATCCGATCAACGAGGGCACTATTTTCCAACACCAGTCGGGGAACAAAACCAACACCACAACCAAGCGCTACCAGAGATAGTATGGCCTCATTACCAGCGACTTCTGTGTATACATTCGGTTTGAACCCCTGGCTCGCATACCAGCTATCAAGCTTATCTCGTACCGAGCCGTAACTCGGCAAGATCACCGGCACTGCAGACCAGTCAATAGGATCTGGTGCAACATCGACACTGTTGCTTGATATGGCGATAACCGGTGTTGAGGTCACAATCTTCTTCTCAAATAGTGGCTCCTCCTGCATGGACAAAGCGGCCACCACCACATCACAACCTTCACCAAGACGTTGCAATGCATTCACTGCATAACCTGTTTCTAGTTGAATATGAATATTGGGAAACTCTTGCCTAAAGCGCGTTAAGACATTGGGCAGAATACTTTGGCTAGCTGTGACCGAAGCAAATAATGTCAGGGTGCCACTCAAACCAAGTTCTGTTTGATTCATTTCTGTTTGCAACTGTTGCCAATTGGCCACGGTTTCGAGCGCATACTGGCGGAGCAATCTACCCTGCTCTGTAAGTTTTACGGAGCGATTATCTCTTATGAATAATGGATGACCGACAGTCGATTCCAGACGTTGCACAAGCCGACTTAATGCGGAGGCACTAATATGGAACTCTTCACTGGTCTTTGCGAAATGTAAGTTTCGGCACAAGCCAAGGAAAACGCGAAGGGTTTGTATGTCCATATGATGGTTCCAGCCAGCAGAGACGCTATTGCACAATAGCCAGACACCAAGGGCAAGCAGTTTGACATCAGAACGGCTTTAGTCGGCAAGCTCATAAGCAGCATTTGTTGAGAAGGAATAATTCTTTAACAATGGCCGGTTTTCGGCGTAACGTGGTTTTTATGGAGTGGCAACACTCCTAAAAATAGGCGGACAAATGAAATCTGCCAGCGGACGAAAGACGCCGAGGTCTGAAAACTCCAAGGGAGTCTCGGAGTCGTCAAGTACGCAACATGATAAATCGGAAAACGCGTTATCCGTAAAGCCCAAATTCTGTCATGCAGATGTTGGGCTTTTTTGTCTGGGTAGGAAAAATCTAAAGGAATCCAAAAGAGGAATAAGCGGCCAAAAAAAAAGGATGCGATGAGCATCCTTTTTTATATCTTCGTTAGAGAAGCAGGCTTTAGTAACCTTGTGCTTCACCGTAACGATCACGATGGAATGCACTGTTGCCAAGGGTATGTTCGCTAACCCGTGATCGCTTCAAGAAGAAGCCAATCTCGTGTTCGTCAGTCATACCGATACCACCATGCATTTGAACACCTTCACTGCTAACCAGATGATAAGTATCGTTCAATCGCGCCTTGGCAAGACTTGCAATTTCTGCAAGATCTTCTGAGTCTTCATCAAGTGCAGTTAGTGCTTCTAGCACGACAGATTTTGACAATTCAACTTCACAAAACATTTGTGCTGCTCGATGCTTCAGACCCTGGAAAGATCCAATTGGCACACCGAACTGCTCACGAACCTTGAGGTATTCAACGGTGCGTTCGAAACATTCTTCAACACTACCTAACATTTCAGCGGCTAGAAGAATGCGACCCGCATCTAGAACTTTATCTAGTACGTCAGCGCCCTTACCTTCTTCACCAAGTAGCACACCTTCTGCACCAGAGAATTCTATGTTCGCTGCATTACGGCTATCTGCCATAAAGGTTCTTGTAGTACTTACACCAGCAGCATCAGCGTCAACCAATACGAGGGTGAGGCCATCTCGATCACCAGCATTACCTGATGTTCTCGCAACAACAACAATCTTGTTAGCAACATGGCCGTCAAGTACGAAGGTTTTCTTACCTGTTACCTTGTAACCAGCGCCTGATTTCTCAGCC